>NZ_NRDP01000003.1:0-202923 GCF_002878475.1 Dyella sp. AD56 | reverse complement strand
CCGGGCACGCTCGGTGGCGACGGTGACCCGCTCGACGCGCTGGTCGATTCTGCCGTTGGCCGCTGGTGCCGGGCTCGGTGATCCGTTGCCATCCGGTCGGCATGCTGAAGATGACCRRCGAAGCMGGTCAAAGTTGTCGCTGGTGGTGGGTTTCAGGTTGGGATTGCCCTGCGTGACGCTATCCGACGAAGGATCGATCAGCGTCGAGGTGGTGAGCTGGTTGAAGCCCGGACGGGCAATGGTCTTGGAGTAGACCGCGCGCCGATCAGCGACTCCGCGAACTCATAGCGGAGCTGCACCGTCGGGAAGAAATTGTTGTAACTGTGGCCCACCGAAATCGGCGTCGCGCCAGCAAACGCACCCGTGTTCGGATCGAGCAGCACTTCGTTGCCGCCATAGGCCCCCACGGTGCGCTCCCAGCGCACGCCAGCGAGAATGTCCAGCTTTTCGACTGGCTTGAACTGATACTGGCCGTACACGGCGTAGACACTTTCCTTGCCATTGGACGCGCCCTGCGCCTCGGCCTGCTGGTCGGCTAGCGGATTGGCCTCGGGGAACAAGCCCTGGTTGTTCACGTAGAGGTCGCGCAAGCCCGCCGCGTACAGGTTGTAGCCGTTCTGATAGTGCCCGTCGTAGAACGTCACCGGCTTGCCGCCGATGAACTGCGTCATCGGCAGTGCCGGGGGCACGGCGTTGAAACTCGTGATCTCGCTGTGGCGATCCTTCTTGCGCGCGCTTATGCCGAACTTGACGTTCTCGTCGCCGCCCTCGAACCAGCAGGTGGGGATGGTGACGTTGAACGCGCCTGTGTATTCCTGCGTGTGGTCGTGCTCGGTGCTGTTCTGGAAATCGGACAACGTATAGGCCGACGGATCCAGCGGGTTGCCATTGAGCGGATTGAAACGAGGGTAACGCGGATCGCTGATGTTGTCGTAAGCCACCGTATAGGTATTGGGGTTGGCGAACGTACTGTTGTAGTCGTGCGGTTTGTTGTACGTGCCGTAGGTTGCGGCCAGCAGGTAATCGATATTGAAGTCGTGGAAATGGTTCTCGCCGCCGATGGAGGCCACGCGCGTGGCGATGGTTTCGCGCTCATCGCGCAGCGTCTTGTCGTAGGTGACGTTGGGGTCGATGAAGCCCTTGGGGTTGGACGGATCGGCCGTCACCGAACCCGTGCCGCCACCGAACATGTTGTAGGTCAAGCGCTGGCGGTTCACCGACTCGGTATAGCCTGCCTTGAAGTAGCGCACGTACCATCGATTGTCATCGTCCGGCTGGTAGTTCAGTTCGCCGCCGTAGCCGATGCGGCGACGGTGGTACTGGTAACGCCGCTGCTCGAAGTCGTTCATCACCTTGTCGGGCGTACCATTGGCCTGGTCGTCCGCGTACGAGCCTTCGATGTCGTCGACGCCGCGCTTGTCTTCGTAGTACGCCAGGGTACCGATGAAGCTGAAGGCATTGCCGGGCCCGAAGCGGCTGCCGCCGGACACCTGATAGTCCTTGATCGGCGTGTCGCGCAGGCTCTCGAGACCGGTGCCCAGCTCCAGCTCAAGGAACTGGTCCTTGCCCGGCGGTACCTGCTTGGGCGTGATCTCGATCGTGCCGCCCAGGGCTTCGGCATCCTGGTCCGGCGTGTTGGTCTTGGTCACGGTGATGGCGCCGATCAGACCTGTAGGGATCGAGTCGAAGGCCACGGCGCGACCGCCGCCCATCGGTGATGCCGGGTTGGTCGGCGGCAGGCGCACGCCGTCGAAGGTGGCACCGTTGAGGTCGGCGTCCAAGCCGCGGATATTGATGAAGCGCCCCTCGCCCGTGTCGCTTTCCAGCGAAATGCCGGGAATACGGCGCACAGCCTCGGCTGCATTCACGTCGGGCAGCTTGCGGATCTCGGTGGCGGGCTGCACGTTCACCAGGTTGGGCGCCTCCTGCTGGATGCTGCGCGCCATGTCCAGCGGCGTGGTCTGCGCCGTCACCTTCAGCGCCTGCAGTGTCTTCGCCGCGCTACCCAGTTCCACATCCTGCTCAATCGTCTGACCGGCGTGCAGCATCACCTGCCGTTGCATGGGCGACTGCCCGTCGGCGCTGACCACCAGGTTGTAGTTGCCAGGCTCGACACCTTCCAGCTCGTACGTGCCGTCTTTCCCGGTCACCACACTGCGGTTCAGTTCGCTCAACGCCACCTGTGCGCCGGCCACCGGATGATGGTCGTTTTCAATGATGCCTTTGAGGGAGGCGAAGCCAGTCGCGTGAGCCATGCTCGCGCCGGTCAATGCAGCGACGCCCACAAGAATGCTGCCTGCACGTTTTGCTGCCATGAGTGAACCCTTGGATGAATGAATGCCCGGACGGTCTTGCGCCACGCTGTCGAGCGACAAGCGCGCTGTCATCCAACAGACACTAAGGAACTGCTATGACTAGCAAGATGCAGGGGCCTTACCTATCGGTAAGGAACCGCGTGACGTGGTTCGCGTTCGCAGCCACATGCACAGGCAAGCCATTGGAACGATGCCCATGAGAATCCTTATCGTGGAAGATGACCGCGAGACCGCCGCGCACATCGCCGCCGGTCTCCACGCCAGCGCCACACACATCGATAGCGCGCATGACGGTTATGCGGGCCTCACCATGGCTGCGCGCGAACGCTATGACGTGATCATTGTCGACCGCATGCTGCCCCGCCTCGACGGCGTATCGATGGTGCGAGAGTTGCGCCATGCCGGCCGTGAAACGCCGGTGCTCATGGTCTCCGCACTGGGGGAAGTGAATGATCGCGTCGAGGGCCTCAACGCCGGTGCCGACGACTACCTGACCAAGCCTTTCGCCATGATCGAACTGCGTGCCCGCTTCGCCGCGCTGTCGCGCAGGCCGCATATGACGGACCATGCGACGCTACTACGTGCCGCCGATCTCGAACTTGATCGCATCACGCGCGAGGTACGGCGTGCGGGCCAGCCAGTCGAATTGCAGCCCAGGGAATTTCGCCTGCTGGAATACCTGATGATGCACCAGGGCCGCGTGGTGACACGCAGCATGCTGCTCGAACATGTATGGGAGTTCCACTTCGATCCGCAGACCAGTGTGATCGAGACGCACATCAGCCGCTTGCGCAACAAGATCGATCGCGACTTCGAGCGGGAGTTGCTGCATACCGTGCGCGGCGCCGGGTATTGCCTGCGTGTCGAGGATTAACCCCTTACGTACCGCCGCGTTCCGCATGACGCTGATCCAGGCATCGTTGTTCGCGGTATTGGTGGCCGCCCTGCTTGGGATCGCATGGTGGAGCGTCAGCGACTATGCCGAGGCTCAGCTGCGCGCCAACGTCAAGACCGACATGGCCAGCCTGCTTCAGGCGGCGGCAGATCGCACGCTGGACATGCAGATCCGCCAGCGCGTGGCCGTCATGCCGGTGGGACCGGACTATTACCTGCTCACCGATGCCGCTGGCAACCGCATCGCCGGCAATCTGCGTTACCGCCCGAGCGTTGCCGGCTGGCAGACGGTACCTCTCCAGGGCGCCTTGGGCAAAGACAACAGCGACGCCGACGAAGTACATCTCTACGCAACGCGCCTGCCCGATGGCCGCTGGCTGGTTGCCGGTAGCGACAACCGCAGCGTGGTGGAGCTGAGCGAGTTGCTGAGTCGCCGCTTCCTGGAGATCGGCGTTTCCGCGTTGCTGCTCGTGCTCCTGACCGGCGGCATCGGCGGCTGGCTCTACATGCGCCGCATCGATGCACTGGGCGAGCTTGCCGAGCGCGCACTGGAGGGCGAAGCGGATTTCGTCATCGCACGTTCCGGCAAGAATGACGAATTCGACCGGCTGGCCAATCGCTTTCATCGCATGCTCACCCGCATGCACGTGCTGATGGACGGGATGCGCCAGGTGTCCAACGACATCGCCCACGACCTGCGCACGCCGCTGATGCGCATGCGCCAGCGCCTGGAGTCCGGCAGTGACCCTCACGCCAACGAAATGGGGCTGCGCGACAGCCTGCAACGCGCGCTTACCGAGGTGGACGATCTGCTAGCCACCTTCCGCGCGTTGTTGCGCATCGCCAGCGTGGAGTCCCGCCAACGCCGCTCGGGGTTCGACGAACTCGACCTGTCCGCACTGTTCGACGCACTGGCGGAAACCTACCGGCCCGTCGCCGAAGACCTCGGCCAGCAACTGTCGGCGAATATCGAAGCGGGGCGGCGCCTGCGCGGCGACCAGGCGCTGCTGACCCAGATGCTGGCCAATCTGATCGAGAACGCGCTGCACCACACCCCGGCGGGTTCACGCATCCATCTGGACCTGCAGAGCAGCGCTGATCGCCTCATCGGCCGCGTCACCGACTCCGGCTCCGGCATACCCGTCGCGGACCGCGAACGCGTGCTGCGGCGCTTCGTGCGCCTGGACAGCAGTCGCAGTACCCCAGGCAGTGGCCTGGGCCTGGCGCTGGTCAGTGCCGTCGCTGACCTGCATGGAATACAGCTTTCGCTGCGCGATGCGGATCCAGGGCTGACGGTGGAGCTGGACTTCCCTCTCGCCGCCTGAGCAGCGCGGGCCAATTGCAGCGCCATGCGCTGCGCGTACCGCTCAACGCGCCGCCGCGCGACGCGCCGCTGGCAGGCCGGCCAGTGCCAGCAGGGCAAAACTGCCGAACAGCCAGGGAACGGCGCGGCGTGCACCTTCCACACCACCCGGATCACTCAAACCTGCGGCATTGACGATGAGACCAGCCATCGCCGCACCCAACGCCATCGCATACAACTGCACCGTGGAAATGGAGGCGGAAGCGAGTGCGCCGTCCTCGGCGGGCACGCTGGACAGCAGGCTGCTCAGCAAATGCGGCCAGGCCAGGCCGATGCCAAGACCCACGCCGGCCATCGCCATGCACAGCAGTGCCAGCCCGATGCCATCGGCAAAGCCCTGCGTCTGTCGCAACATCAAGCCAAGCCATACGAGCGCCAAGGCCATCAACCATGGGCCGCTGCGCATGGCCCAGGCGGCGAAGCGCGCGCCACGTCCGGCGCTGATCATGGATCCAAAGCTCCACCCTCCCGCCATCACCGCGGTGAGATAGCCGGCCGCCAGCGGCCCGTGCCCGTGCACGACCTGCAGGAAATACGGCACAAAGATCTCGGCGTTACTGCCAATCACCAGCGCGGCCATGACCGCGTAGATCGCGCGAAGCCGGGATGGCTGGTAGGCCAGCGCCGGCAGCAGGCGCAACGAAGCGCGCCGATCCAGCCACGCGATGGGCGCCGCCAGCAACAAGCCAGCGGCGACACCCAGCACCTGCCACATAGCAGCATGGCTGAGGCTGGCCAACGAAATGGTCAGCGCCGATAACGTCAGCAACAGCAGGCGCAGGCCAGGCAAGCGGAACGGCTCGTCGCTGCGCGTGCCGGCTGGCAGCCAGCGAATCACTATCACGGCCAGCACGGCGGCCACAGGCAGCAGCGACCAGAAGGCATCGCGCCAGTGGCCCCACTGCGCAAAGACGCCACCAATGGCCGGGCCGGACAAGGTGGCAATGCCCCACATCGCCGACACCAGGCCCATCGCCCGCGGCCACAACCCTGGCTCGAACACTTCGCGAATCAACACGTAAGCGAGCGATACCAGCACGCCGCCGCCAAGACCCTGCAACGTACGCCCGGCCAGAAGCGTCGGCATGTCGCCCGCCATGGCGCAAATGACCGTACCCAGCGCAAACGCCATCAGCGAGGACAGGTAGGCGTTCTTGCTGCCCCATCGCCGCGCCAACGGAGCGGCAGCGCTTGCGCCAACGATGGATGCGATCACGAACAGCGTGGTGTTCCACGCGTAGTACGCCATGCCGCCGATCTCAGCGACGGTGGATGGCATCAACGTGGTAACCATGTAGATGTTGATGGCGTGCAATGCGGTGCCGCCGGCCAGCGCCAGGCAGCGCGTGCCGTTGCGGCCGCTGAGCAGTTCGCGCCAACTGGGAGATGTGGCGATGGTGGACATGAAACCTCGACAGTGCGCGCACGCGCGCCTAATATCCAAGAATGTACTTGCATATTAGTCGAGACGGCCGGAATTAAACAAGAATGAACTTGGAAAATAGATCCGAGGCCACAGCCGAACGCATCCTGTTCCAGCTCAAGACCGTCGGCCCGCAAGGCACCGCGGCGCTGGCCGATGACTTGGGTCTAACCACGGAAGCCGTGCGCCAGCAGGTGCAGAAATTGGCGGAAGCAGGCCTGATCGCCGGCGAAGCCGAGCGCGGCAGTGGCGCCGGGCGCCCACGCCAATGTTGGGCACTGACCCAGGCCGGGCATGCACGCTTCCCAGATACCCACGCACAACTGGCGGTCGAGCTGATCGATTCCGTGCGCACACTGTTCGGTGACGCGGGCGTCGACCGCCTGATCGATGCCCGCCGCGACGACAGCCGGCGCCATTACATCGATCATCTGGGCAGCGCACGCACCACCGGCGAGCGTGTTCGGCGCTTGGCCGAACTGCGCGAACGCGAAGGCTACATGGCGCGAGCGGAGCGCGACGGCCGCGACTGGCTGCTCATCGAGGACCACTGCCCCATCTGCGCGGCGGCCCGCGCGTGCCAGGGCTTTTGCCGCAGCGAACTGATGCTCTTCCAGGATGTGCTCGGCCCGGAAGTGCAGGTCACACGTGAACAGCATCTGCTGACGGGTGGACGACGCTGCACCTACCGCATCGCCCGCCGCTGAAGCCGTCGATCGCCCCGCCATCGCGCCGCACAATGACCTTCGACACTGTCGGCTGACTGACGCCGCTCCCTAGCCTCAGCATCGGGGCCACGTGCCCCGTGTATACGACCGGATGCGCGCGGCGCGTCCCTTTTGGGAGATTCCATGAAGAACCGCATTGTGAAACCGCTCGCGCTTGCCGTGGGCCTGAGCCTGTGCACCGCTGCACTGGCCGCCCCCTCCGGCTCCTTCGACGTGAAGGAACTGGACACCGGCAAGAACGTCTGTAACGACTTCAACGGCTTCGTCAATGCGAAATGGCTCGCCGCCAACCCGATTCCCGCCGACCGCACACGCTGGGGCTCGTTCGATGCGTTGCGCGAAGACAGCCTGAATGTGCAGCACGGCATCGTGGACAAAGCCGCCAAGGATGCCGCGACCGCCAAGCCCGGCTCCATCGAGCAGAAGATTGGCTACTTCTATGCCTCGGGCATGGATGAAGCTGCCGTCGAAAAGGCGGGCTTTGATCCCATCAAGCCCGAACTGGCGCGCATCGACGGCCTGAAGAACGGCAAGGACATCGCAAGCTACATCACGGAAAGCTACGCCAAGGGCAACCCGGTGGCGTTCCGTTTGTATGGCAACGCCGACTTCAAGGATTCCAGCCGCCAGATTGCCTACGCCAACCAGGGCGGCTTGGGCCTGCCAACCGCCGACTACTACAGCAAGCCGGATTTCGAAAAGATCCGCACCGAATACGTGGCGCACATCGCCCGCACGCTGCAACTGGTCGGCGTGAACGAAGCGGATGCGCAGAAGCAGGCCAAGACGGTGATGGCGCTGGAAACCCGCCTTGCTGCTGCCTCACTGGTGCCCACCGAATTGCGCCAACCTGAGAATCGCTACCACTACATCAGCATCACCGATGCCGACAAAGTAACGCCGCACTTCGAATGGGCTGCGTTCTTCAAGGCCCAGGGTGCCGATGTGAAGGACGGCTTCTCGTTGTCACAGCCGAAATTCTTCGCCGAGTTCGACAAGATGCTGGCCGACGTGCCAGTGAACGACTGGCAGGCCTACCTGCGCTTCCATGCCATCGACGCGGCGTCACCGTACCTATCCAAGCCATTTCAGCAGGAAGACTTCGCCTTCAACGCGCAGACGCTCAACGGCCAGAAGGAAATGAAGTCACGCTGGAAGCGCACGCTGGACAGCGTAGAAGGTGGCATGGGCATGGCATTGGGCCAGCTCTATGTGGCACAGACCTTCTCACCGGAGTCGAAAGCGCGTGCTGAACAATTGGTCGGCGATCTGCGCGCCGCCTACAAGACGCGCATCGAGAACTTGCCGTGGATGAGCGACGCCACCAAGAAGAAAGCGCTAGAGAAGTGGGCCACCTTCACGCCCAAGATCGGCTACCCGGACAAGTGGCGTGACTGGAGCGGCCTGACCATCAAGTCCGACAGCAGCTATTTCGAGAATGTGCAGGCCGCCGACCAGTTCAACTACGCCTACATGATCGGCAAGATCGGCAAGCCGGTGGACCGCACCGAATGGGGCATGACGCCGCAGACGGTGAACGCGTATTACAACTCGCTAAAGAATGAGATCGTGTTCCCCGCCGCCATCCTGCAGTCGCCGTTCTTCGACGCCAAGGCGGACGACGCACTCAACTACGGCGGCATCGGCGCGGTGATCGGCCATGAGATGGGCCACGGCTACGACGACCAGGGCAGCAAGTTCGACGCGCAGGGCAACAACGTGAACTGGTGGACCGACGAAGACCGCAAGGCTTTCGAAGCGCGCACCGATCTGCTCGCCGACCAGTTCAACCACTATGAAGCGCTGCCTGGCAAGTTCGTCAATGGCAAGCTGACCATGGGCGAGAACATCGGTGACCTCGGTGGCCTCAACGCCGCGTACGACGCGTTGCAGATGGCGCTCGCCCGCAACCCCGCCGAAGCGAAGAAGAAGATCGACGGTTACACGCAGGACCAGCGCTTCTTCCTCAATTGGGCGCGCGTATGGCGCGGCAGCATCCGTCCAGAGGCACAGCTCACCTTGCTCAATACCGATCCGCACGCACCGGCGCAATTCCGCGCCATTGGTGCACCCTCGAATATGCTGGCGTTCGCGCAGGCATTCCAATGCAAGGCCGGTGACACCATGGTCCGCCCGGCCGATAAGCAAGTGAAGATCTGGTAACCATCGTTACCCATCGTCTGAAACAAAACGCCGCGGCCATACCGCGGCGTTTTGTTTGCTGCGCAAAGCGTCGCTCGCCCATCATACCCAGTCAGCCAGCAGCATGTGGAGTGAGCTCGCGAGGCACCGATCATCCCTCGCTCGTGAGAGCGATGCGTCGCAGTAACAAAGGTTGGCAACTACAAGCTGAGAATATTTAGCGTCACGGTGCCCGACAAACTCGTCACACCCTGCGGAGTGAAGCAGGCGCCGTCCACAATATCCTGAAAGTCTGGCAAGACCACCACCAGGGTAGCGGTACTCCCCCCACCAACACCGGACATCACCGTCCCCGTGAATGTCGCTGTCAACGTTCCATCAACGGCGATCGCATCCACCACCTCCGTGTAATTCACCACGCTCTGGCTGCCGTTGCTCCAGTAGTAGGTTTCCGTTGTGTTCGTCGGCTGGAGAGTCGCCGCGATGTCACAGTCCACAAGAAAATTCCCCTGCACCGTGGATGTTCCACCATTCAAGTTGGATGGCACACCGATCTTTACCGGACAACCGGTGAGATTTTGCGTAGCTGCGAATTGTACCGTTCGCTCCGTATCGATTATTCCGGGAGTGAACGTATAGGCTGTGGAGCCCGTACACAGCACCTCCAAGACAGCCGCATTCGCAACAGGAGCGAAACCCATGGCCAGCAACCCCACCACGAGAGAAACTGCACCAACGATCATGGATCGGAAGAAACCTCGAATCGCAAAAGTACTCATGACAGCACCTCCGGCGAAGGGAAATATTCGATCACTTGCCCATTACCAACCCTGCGACAACTCGGCCGCGTTCACCTTTCCACATTAAAAGTGACGACCCAAACCAAGCGACTGGCGCGCAGATGCAAGTGAACAGGCATGACGCGCTCACCCACCAGAAGCGAAAGAGAACACCGTGCAACGTTGAATCAATCACGATGCAACTTCCCCACGGAAAGGCGCAAGCCAAAGCCCAGGGCGAGAACCGTGGATCTCAAACGCAAACAATATTTGGACGTCTCTGATGACGAGACGAACGAACCCGGATATCTCTGACGCCCCTTATGCCCAACATCCACTGGGGCACACTCACTAGCACAGCACAGGATGCGTTAACGCCCAGTCGCCGCTACGTGGATATCCACCATCACCGTATGCGCATCCACTGACGTTGAACATGGGCATCACGGACGGAGATACCGAAAATCGTAGCAACCATGATGGGGTAGATTACGAACCACTTCACCGTATTCCTACGCACTCATGCGCTCCCCCAAGAGTGCGACAGGCAATCACACCAGTCGCTTGCGCATTTCCATCAATGCCGTGATGTACGCGTCAACTTGTTCGCAGGCGTTATAGAACGCGAGCAAGACACGCAACAGCGCAGATGCTCGCGGACTTTTTATTTCCGAAGCTCACCAACTGCCGGAAGCGCCACCGCCACCCGAACTGCCTCCGCCACCTGAATAACCCGACGACGACGAACCAGAGCTACTGCTACCCGAACCGCCACGCCTTCTCCGGCTCTCCGTACCCACCAAGCCAGCGCCAGCCGGACCGGTCCAGGTGATCAGCTGCCCAAGGGTTGGCGGCCATGCTTCGACGGCGGATTTGCGCTTGCCCGTTCCACCGTGCTCGTATTCATAGCGCATACGCCGGCGACGCCAGAGCATCGCCACCAGCACATGCGTGACATACGCCAGCACCACCGCCCACCACGGCCAGACCAGCAGCAACAGCGGCAAGGTGAGCGGCCCAAGCAGGAACAGCATCCACCAGCTTCCGCCTTCCTTCGACATCCACGCGAACATCAAGCAGAACAACAGCACACCCACCATGAACCAGCCGGCGCCGGACTTCCAAAAGCCCATGCGCGTAATCACCTGATTCGGCGTTTCCTGCGGAGGCGCTGCCGCTGCGGATGCATCCCCATCGAGGACGCCCAGTACACCGTCCACACCCGATTCGACGCCAGCGACATAGTCGCCATCCGCGAAATGCGGCCGCATGCGCTCACGGATAATGTGCGAACTAGCCAAGTCGGTAAGCGTGCCTTCCAGCCCGTAACTCACCTCGATGCGCATGCGGTGGTCATCTACAGCCACGACGATCAGGACACCGTTGTCCACGCCCTTCTGGCCCAGCTTCCACTGCGCGAACACGTCGTTGGCGTAGCTTTCGATGTCCTGCCCGTTCAGGCTGCGGACCGTCAGCACCACCACCTGCTCGCCGGTGCGCTGTTCGTGCGCCGCCAGCTTCGCCTCGATAGCGGACGCATCCTTGCCCAGCACCTGAGCATCGTCGTTCACTCGCCCCTGCAAGGCCGGCACATCGGTGGCGTGAAGCTGGAAAGCCAGCATCAGCAACAGCACGCCAAAAACATGCCATACATGGCGAAACGTAGAGATTTTCAAGGCAACTTGCTCCATGTCATCCATTTCCGTGCGTGCCAGTGAACACGCCAAGCATACCGCTGCCTCGGCAGAACTTCAGATGCATCCGGGTGATACGCTCCATTGACGGGACTATAGTCGCGCAACGCCCCTTCCTCAGAACACTCTATGAAAATCATTGCCGCAACGCTGCTCGTTCTCGCCTTGTCGGCTTGCGCCACGTCATCGCCGACACCAGAGCACAACGATACGAAGCCATCCATCGGCATGGCCAACCCGGCCTCCGTGGCCTGCATCAAGCAGGGCGGCAAGCTCGACCTGCGGCAGGACGCGGCAGGCAACGTCAGCGGCATCTGCGTATTCCAAGATGGCAGGCAGTGCGAGGAATGGGCCTTGTTTCGCGATAACCAATGCGTGATGCCCGACAAGAAGCCGTGACGCAAAAACAACACGGCGAATGACTCAGGGCAGCAGCCGCTGCAGCGCCTCAAACGTCCGGTCGATATCGTCCATGGTCGTGCGCCAGTTGCAGATCGCGGCGCGCAGGATAGGTTGGCCATGCAGGGATGATGGCGACACATAAGCCGTACCATCGGCATGCAATGCCTTCTGCAGGCGGGTAATGGCTGCTGCATCTGCATCCACTGGCGCGAAGCACACCACGTTGAGCCGCACGGGTGCCGCCAGGCGCCAGCGTGGATCACCCGTGATCAGTTCGCCCAGTCGATTCGCCGCCGCACAGTTGCGCTCGACCATCTCGGCGTAACCCTCGCGGCCGTAGGCCTGCAGGGTCATCCACAAGGGAAGCGCGCGGAAGCGTCGTGAGTTCTCCGGCGCAAGGTGCAGGAAGTGATCGGGTATCGGCTCAGGCGCGGGCAGGTAGGCCGAATGGTTCTGAAACACTTCCAACTGCAACGGCAGATGTGCGGTGTAGGCGATGGCACAGTCGTAAGGCACGTTAAGCCATTTGTGCGCATCCACCGTTACCGAGTCCGCCGCCTCAATGCCTGCCATCAGCGCGCGGCGTGGCGCTGATGCCGCGGCCACGCCACCGAACGCCGCATCCACGTGCAGCCAGAAACGATGCTGCTGTTTGAGTTCCGCTAACGCGGCCAGATCATCGAAATCGACCGTATTCACCGTACCGGCACTCGCAACCACAATGCTCGGCTGGTCGCCACGCTCGCGTAGCAGTCGCGCGAGCTCATCTACCCGCAAAGCCTCGCGACCATCCTGCTGGGGAATCACATGGATGGCATGGCGACCCATGCCCGCCATGCTCAACGCCTTGAGCGTGCTCGAATGTGCACTGCCGGCGAACACCGGCACCGGCGGCAGGCCGTGTAAGCCCTCCGCAGCGACGTCGCGGCCGTACTCGTGCCCCACCCATTGCCTTGCCACCGCCATGCCGACGTAGTTGGCCATGGTGGCGCCGGTCACGCAGATGCCCGTCCAGGCCGAAGGCCAGTCGAGCAACTGACGCAGCATATCAACCGCCTGCAACTCGATCACCGACGCACAGGTGTCGCCGTTGCGTTGTGTGTTCTGGTCGTACGTGCTGACCAACCAGTCGGCCGCGAGTGCAGCAGGCGTGCCGCCGCCGGTCACAAAACCGAAGTAGCGTGCTCCTGGGCTACCTGAGAGCATCGCGTCGTAGTCCCGGTGGAACTGCTCCAACGCTTCGAGTGCGCCGATGCCTTGCTCGGGCAGCACAACATGCGCGGACACGTCGCGCGGCAGGCTGGCCGCCACGGGCCGCTGGTCGAGTCCATCAAGGTAGCCGCCTGCCAGTTCGCGCGCGCGATCGAGGATCGCGTCCATCGCGGCGAGGTCATTCTTCAGGTGCGTGTGCATGCGATTCCTTCGTAGCCAGTGACATCCCTGCCCTCGCTGCGCTTACATCAGCAGCTTGCGCACCTTCAACAACGCCGTGATGAATGCATCCACTTCCTCGCGTGTGTTGTAGAACGCGAGCGAGGCGCGCAGCGTGGCTGGCACTTTGAAGAACTGCATCAGCGGATGGGCGCAATGGTGACCCGAACGCACCGCGACACCCTGCAGATCCAGCAGCGTGGCGAGATCTGTTGCCTGCGCACCCTCGATCAGGAAGGAGATAACCGGCTCCTTGTCCAGCGCTTCGCCAAACAGGCGCAGGCCGGGAATGTCACGCAGCCGCTCCGTCGTGTAGGCAAGCAACTGCTGCTCCCACGCATGGATGGCGTCGAAGCCGATCGAATCGTAGTAATCGATGGCAGCACCCACACCGGCGAAGCCAGCGATATTCGGTGTACCCGCCTCGAACTTGTGCGGCGGGGCGGCGAAAGTCGTGCCGGAGAAACTGACCTCGCGGATCATCTCACCACCGCCGAAGAACGGCGGCATGGCTTCGAGATGCTCTTTGCGCGCCCACAGCGCACCGGTGCCGGTAGGCGAAAGCATCTTATGACCGGTGAAAGCATAGAAGTCGCAACCGATCGCCTGCACGTCTACCGGGCGGTGCGGCACAGCCTGTGAACCATCCACCACCAGCGGGATGCCGCGCTTGCGGCATTCGCGGGCAATCTCACGCACGGGGTTGACCGTACCCAGTACGTTGGACACGTGCGTGACACAAGCCAGCTTCACGTCGGGCGTGAGCATCTCGAAGTATTTCTCGAGGATCAGTTCGCCGCGATCGTCGATAGGTGCGGCCTTCACGGTCGCACCCGTGCGCGAGGCAACGATCTGCCACGGCACGATGTTGGCGTGATGCTCCATCACCGTGGTGAGGATGCTGTCGCCTTCCTTCAGACGCGGCATCGCATAGCTGTAGGCGATCAGGTTCATCGCCTGCGTCGTGCCCGAGGTGAGAATCACCTCGTTGCGCGACGTCGCATTGACGAAGCGCGCCAGCTTATCGCGAGAACCTTCGTAGGCCGCGGTGGCTTCCTCGCCGAGCAAGTGCACGGCGCGCGACACGTTGGCGTTGCGCAACCGGTAGTGCTGGTCCACCGCTTCGATCACGCTCAACGGCTTCTGGCTCGTATTCGCGTTGTCGAAATAGATCAGCGGCTTGTCATGCACGGTGCGCGACAGCAGCGGGAAGTCCGCGCGGACACGCTGCACGTCGAAAACGGTGGGGCTCGGTCGGGTCTGTGCGTTCATCGTGATCCTTTCGCCAAGATGCCGTCGCTCGCCGCTCAGGCGGAGGGAAGGTGTGCCATCAGCTGGGTGTTGATGTGTTCGCGCAGCCCATCGTCCGCCAGCCCGCCGAACACAGCGCGGCAGAACGCTGCCGTGAGCATGGCGCGCGCTTCGGCTAACGGAATGCCACGCGAGCGCAGGTAAAACAGCGAACGCTCGTCGAGCTGGCCGACAGTGGCGCCGTGCGCAGCCTTCACTTCATCCGCGTAGATTTCCAACTCGGGCTTGGTATCGATCTCGGCCTGGCCGGACAACAAGAGATTCTTGCTGCTGAGGCTGGCATCGCTGCCATCCGCGCCCGCGGCCACCACGATGGCGCCGCGGAATACGCCGCGCGAACGCTCGTCAGCTACACCCCGCCATACCGATTCTGAGGCCGTATTCAACGCCTGGTGGCGGATCGACATCTGCGTATCCATGTGCTGCCGCCCGCGCAGCGTGAACACGCCGCGCGTATCCAGCCGCGACTTGTCGCCCGCCAGCACGGCATGCAGGTCATGGCGCACCAGCGAACCGCCGAGTTCCATCACGTACAGCGCCGCGTGTGCATCTGCATCGAGGTGAATGCTGTCGTGGCGCACCAGCGTGCTGCCCTCCGACGCGTCCTGCAACGTCACATGGCGCAACTTGGCACCCTGACGCAGCACGATGTCGGCCACCTGAGTACCCAGGTCTTGCTGTGCGCCGGACGACACATGCTGCTCGACCAGCGAAAGCTCCGCGCCTTCGCCCAGTTCGATCACATGACGCACGTGCCATGCCAGCGCGCCTTCAGCCGGCGCACCGATGAACAGCAGACGCACGGCCTGCTTGACCTGGGTTCCAGCAGCGACGCGCAGCACCACGCCGTCGCCGGCCAGCGCCGCGTTGAGGCGTGCAAAGACGTCACCGCCCTCGCGATAGTGCCGTGACAGGGCGAAGCGCAGCGGTTCGGCATCACTCTGCAGTGCCTGCGATAGCGGCTGCAGGCTCAAGCCTTCCGGCAGTGGGTCGACGCGCGACAGATCGGGGCGGAACACACCGTTGACGAAGACCAGCGAGGGGCCGTCGACACCGGGCAAGGCAAAATCTTTCACGTCGATGGAACGCGTGGCCGCCTGCGCGTCGCCCGGCGCAAACCGGCGCTGACCCAGCGCACGTAGTGCCGTGTACTTCCACGCTTCCATGCGCGTGTCCGGCAGGCCACCGGCGGCGAACGCCTCGAGATTCTCGCGACGCGCGGCATCCAGCCAGCCGATGCCGCTGCCCGGCAGGCGTGCCTGCGCGGCAGCCTCCAGCAGCGAGTCGACGAAGGGCGTGCGCTGCGGCTCACTCATGCTGAGGCTCCGGTCAGTGCGGGGTCCTTGTCGTTCACCCACGCATAGCCCTGCTCTTCCAGCTTCAGCGCCAGCGTCTTGTCACCGCTCTGCACGATGCGGCCGTCGGCCAACACGTGCACGAAATCCGGCTCGATATAATCGAGCAAGCGCTGGTAGTGCGTGATCACGAGGAAACCGCGCTCGGCCGAACGCAGCGCATTCACACCCTGCGCAACCTGCTTGAGCGCGTCGATGTCCAGACCCGAATCGGTTTCATCGAGGATCGCCAGCTTCGGCTCCAGCACGGCCATCTGGAAAATCTCGTTGCGCTTCTTCTCGCCACCCGAGAAACCTTCGTTCACCGCGCGGTGCAGCAGCTCGTCGGAGATCTGCATGATCTTCAGCTTCTCGCGCACCAGCTTGAGGAACTGCATGGAATCCAGTTCCTTCTCGCCGCGCTGCTTGCGCTGCGCATTGAGCGCGGCGCGCAGGAAGTAGGTGTTGTTCACGCCGGGAATTTCCACCGGATACTGGAAGGCCAGGAACACACCGGCGGCGGCGCGCTCTTCCGGCTCCAGCGCGAGCAGATCGACGCCGTTGAAGGTCACCGTGCCTTCGGTCACTTCGTAACCGTCTCGGCCCGAGAGTACGTTCCCCAGGGTGGACTTACCGGCGCCGTTGGGCCCCATGATCGCGTGCACCTCGCCCGGGTTCACGGTGAGCGTGAGGCCCTTAAGGATGTCCTTGCCCTCGACGCGGGCGTGCAGGTTCTCGATCTTCAGCATGGCGTTTTCTTCAGTAGGCGACGCCGTGGCATCGCAGTTTCAAATGGTGGGTTTGGGCTTGCCGTGATCGCGCGAAGCGGGATCAGCCGACCGCGCCTTCCAGCGACACTTCCAGCAGCTTTTTGGCTTCCACCGCGAACTCCATCGGCAGTTCGCGGAAGACTTGCTTGCAGAAGCCATCGACGATCATCGACACGGCGTCTTCCTCGCCGATGCCGCGGCTACGGCAGTAAAACAGCTGGTCATCGGAAATCTTGGAGGTGGTGGCCTCGTGCTCGACAATGGCCGTAGGGTTCTTCACTTCCATGTACGGGAAGGTGTGTGCGCCGCACTTCTTGCCGATCAGCAGGCTGTCGCACTGCGTGTAGTTACGCGCGCCCTCAGCACCCTTCTCCACCTTCACCAGGCCGCGATAGCTGTTGGAGCTGCGGCCAGCGCTGATGCCTTTGGAGACGATCTTCGACTTGGTGCCCTTGCCGATGTGGATCATCTTGGTGCCGGTGTCGGCCTGCTGGTGATGATGCGTCAGCGCGACCGAGTAGAACTCGCCCACCGAGCGATCGCCCCGCAGCACACAGCTGGGGTACTTCCAGGTGATGGCCGAGCCGGTTTCCACCTGCGTCCACGAGATCTTCGAATCGCTGCCGCGGCAGTCGCCGCGCTTGGTGACGAAGTTATAGATACCGCCGACGCCATTCTCATCGCCTGGGTACCAGTTCTGCACGGTCGAATACTTGATCTGCGCTTTTTCCAGCGCGACCAGTTCAACGACAGCCGCATGCAGCTGGTTTTCGTCGCGCATCGGCGCGGTACAGCCTTCCAGATACGACACGTAGGCGCCGTCTTCGCACACGATCAGCGTGCGCTCAAACTGCCCGGTGTTGATCGCATTGATACGGAAATAGGTGGACAGCTCCATCGGGCAACGCACGCCCTTGGGGATGAACACGAACGAGCCATCGGAGAACACGGCGGAGTTGAGCGCGGCAAAATAATTGTCGCCCACGGGAACCACGCTGCCGAGGTACTGCTGCACCAGCTCAGGATGTTCGCGGATGGCCTCGCTCATGGAGCAGAAGATCACGCCCGCCTCCGCCAGTTCCTTGCGGAAGGTAGTACCCACCGACACCGAGTCGAACACGGCGTCGACTGCCACACCCGCGAGCTTGGCGCGCTCGTGCAGCGGCACGCCGAGCTTGTCGTAGGTTTCCAGCAGTTTCGGATCCACCTCGTCCAGCGATTTCGGGCCGGATTTCGGCGCGGCGTAATAGCTGATGGACTGGTAATCGATCGGCGACAGATTGAGCTTGGCCCAATCGGGCGTGGGCATGGTGAGCCAATGGCGATACGCCTTCAAACGCCATTCGGTCATCCACTCCGGCTCTTTCTTGAGTGCGGAAAGCTGACGCACGATGTCTTCGGACAGGCCGACCGGCAAATATTCCGTCTCGATGTCCGTGGTGAAACCGGCTTCGTAGCGACGACCCAGCGCTTCGGCAACTTCAGCGTTGTCGCGAAGTGTCGTGGCGGAAAGATCACTGCGTTCGGTGGTTTCGGTAGTCATGGCATTCTTCGTGTCGTCGTGCGCGGTCGAGGGTTGCGTCGTGTTCATCCGATCGGATGGATTTCGATGCGACGACTGGGTGGTTTGAGCATGTCGGACAGGCTGACGGCGCGCAGAGCGCTGTCTACGACGCTGTTGACGTGTTGCCAGTTAGCGCGCACGCCGCATTGCGACTCGCGCTCGCACTGGCCTTCGGCGAGGCTGCACTCGGTCATGCCGATGGGGCCTTCCAGCGCTTCGACGATCTGCGCCAGGGTGATTTCCCCCGCCGGACGCGCCAGGCGGTAGCCGCCGTTGACGCCGCGAAAGGACTCCACCAGTCCAGCATGGCCGAGCGACTTCAGGAGCTTGCTCACGGTCGGCAGCTCCAGACGCGCCTCATCGGCGATCTGCGCCGTGCTGAGCACGTCGTCTGGGTGAGCGGCGATGCAGGTCATCACCACCGTGGCGTAGTCGGTGAGTCGGCTGACGCGGAGCATGGGGAATCGGCCAGGGAGACTGCGGGAATCGGTACCAAAATGGTACTGATTAATGCCTCGGGGGTCAAACCGCGGCGTCGCACCAAATACGGGATTCCGCCGCGCCTTGATGCCCTGTTTGCGGGCAATGCGAGACGCCAACGCCCCGAAGTGCCCGCCTCTTCTCACCGTCATCCCTGCGAAGGCAGGGATCCAGCGCCTTTCACAACCCATTGAAGGCGCTGGATTCCCGCTTTCGCGGGAATGACGATGTGTGGTCCTCAGGCGACGTCAGTCGGTCCCTGGCACGCATCCTGCTGCACTGCCACATATCGACCGCACGGGGAGCGCTGGGGATGAAGTGGATTACGGCCATCATCAAACCGTTCACGCTGGACGATGTCCGCCAAGCGCTAACGGAAGTGGGCGTGACGGGTATGACCGTCACCGAGGTGAAGGGTTTCGGCCGCCAGCACGGACACACCGAGCTCTATCGGGGGGCGGAGTACGTGGTGGATTTCCTGCCCAAGCTGAAGCTTGAAGTGGCAGTGGCAGACGAGCAGCTCGACCGAGCGGTGGAAGCCATCATCGGCGCCGCGCGCACCGGCAAGATCGGCGACGGCAAGGTATTCGTTAGCGAGCTCGAACAGGCCATCCGTATTCGCACGCAGGAGGTCGACGTCGATGCGCTCTGACCCCAAGATGGGCAAGACCCTGTTTGCCGTATCCGCCCTGCTAGCCTCATCCCCGTTATGGGCGCAGGTAGCTGAAGCACCCACACATATCGACAGCGGCGACACCGCGTGGATGCTCACCGCCACGGCCTTCGTGCTGCTGATGACGATTCCCGGCCTGGCGCTGTTCTACGGCGGCATGGTGCGCGCGAAGAACCTGCTGTCAGTGTTGATGCAGTGCTTCGCCATCACCGCGTTGGTCACGGTGCTATGGATGGTTTACGGCTATTCGCTGGCCTTCAGCACCGAAGGCATGCAGGTACACGTGACCAATCTGCATTCATTCGTCGGCGGACTCGATCGCGTCATGCTTGCCGGCCTGAAACCGGACTCGCGCTACCAAACGGTGCCGGAAAGCGTGTTCGTGATGTTTCAGCTCACCTTCGCCATCATCACGCCGGCGCTGATCATCGGCGCCTTCGCCGAGCGCATGAAGTTCAGCGCGCTGCTCTGGTTCAGTGGCCTGTGGCTGACCATCGTCTACCTACCAATGGCGCACATGGTGTGGAGCGGCCCGGGTTCGTTCCTTGGCGACCTGGGCGTGATCGATTTCGCGGGCGGCACCGTCGTGCACATCAATGCCGGTATCGCGGGCTTGGTGGCGTGCCTGGTGATCGGCAAGCGCCGCGGCTACCCAAACGTGCCGATGCCACCGCACAACCTGGGCTACACCGTGATGGGCGCCAGCCTGCTGTGGCTGGGCTGGTTCGGCTTCAACGCAGGCTCGGCCGTGGCCGCCAACGGTAGCGCGGGCATGGCGATGCTGGCGACGCAGGTAGCCACCGCCGCCGCGGCGCTGGGCTGGTTGTTCGTCGAGTGGATCGTGCACGGACGCCCCAGCGTGCTGGGCATCGTCTCCGGCGCGGTCGCCGGCCTCGTCGCGGTGACTCCGGCAGCCGGCACCGCCGGACCGGGCGGCGCACTGGTGCTTGGCCTCATCGCGGGCGTGGTCTGCTTCTTCAGCGCCACGCGGCTCAAGCACAAACTCGGCTATGACGATTCGCTCGATGTGTTCGGTGTGCATGCCATCGCCGGCATCGTCGGCGCGTTGCTCACCGGCCCGCTCGCCTCACCGAAACTAGGCGGATTCGGTACAGTGGAATCGCTGTGGGGGCAGCTGTGGATCCAGGCCAAGGGCGTGGGATTCACGGTGATCTGGAGCGCGGTGCTCAGCCTGGTGATTCTTAAGCTGATCGATTGGACGTTGGGGCTGCGTGTGGATGACGAACAGGAGCAGGTTGGCCTGGACATCTCGCTGCACGAAGAGAAGGCTTACAACCTCTCGTAAATGACAGTTTCATGGCCCCTCTCTCCCCTGTCTGGGGAGGCGGATGTGGAGAGAGGGGCCGCCTTCTGGTTGGCCGATGCGCCTACAGTTCGTGCTTAGCTGCCGCTAAGCTTTACGGCATCGCCCTTTGCAACATGCCATGACCTCCGCTTCCGAACGCGCCGCCGCACGACTGGCCTGGACCCGCGCCACCCTTGGCGACGCCACGCTTGAACTCTCCTCCGCCTCCTCGGACGCCAGCTTCCGCAGCTACTGGCGCGCGGAGCGCGGCGGCAAGACCTGGGTCGTGATGGATTCGCCGCCCCAACAGGAAGATCCGAGGCCGTGGGTCCACATCGGCGAGCGTCTCGCGTCGGCCGGCATCCACGTACCGAAGGTGTACGCCAGCGATCTCGAGCAGGGCTTTTTGCTGATCGAGGACTTGGGCACACACCTCTACCTGCCTCGGCTAAACGATGAAACAGCCGACCCGCTTTATAGCGACGCGATGGATGCGCTTCTGCTCATGCAAACGCGCGTCGAGCATGCCGATCTGCCGCCATTCGATCACGCCATGCTGATGAAGGGATTGGAGGTGATGCCGGAGTGGTTTCTGCAGCGACACTTTGGCTACACGCCGACTTGCGGTGAGTGGGATGTGCTGGAGGCGGCGTTCACCACCATCATCCATAACGCGCTTGAACAGCCGCGTTGCTTCGTGCATCGCGACTATCACAGTCGCAACCTGCTCATCGTGGATCACAACACGCCGGGCGTCATCGACTTTCAAGGCGCGTTGTCGGGCCCGATCACCTATGACCTGGCGTCGCTGCTGCGCGATGCGTATGTCGTATGGCCACGCCAGTGGGTGGAAAACTGGGTGGAGTCGTATCGCGAGAAGCTGCTGCGCGCCGGCGTGATCGATGCCACCACGACGCGCAAACAGTTCCTGCGCTGGTTCGATCTCACCGGACTGCATCGCCACGTGCGCGTGCTCGGCCAGTTCTACCGGTTGTGGTATCGCGATGGAAAGCCCGGCTATCTCGCCGATGTGCCGCGCGTGTACGACTACATCATCTCCGTCGCGAGCAGTTATCCGGAGCTGGCTGACTTCGTCGAACTACTGAAGCGACACGCAGAAGGTCATGACCTGACGCAGGTGAACGCATGAGGCATGCACTGATCTTCGCGGCGGGCCTAGGCGAACGCATGCGTCCGCTCACCCATCACACGCCCAAGCCCTTGCTGACGGTGGGTGGCAAGCCGCTGATCGAATGGCACCTGGAGAAGCTCGCCGCTATCGACGTGCGCTATGTGGTGATCAATACCTCACATCTCGCTGACCAGTTTCCCGAGACGCTGGGTGACGGCTCGCGCTGGGGATTGCGCATCCGCTATGCCTACGAAGGGCCTACGCCGCTGGAAACCGGCGGCGGCATGCTCAATGCCTTGGGCTTGCTCGGCCCCGAGCCCTTCATGGTCATCAGTGGCGATGTGTGGACCGACGTTCCTTTCGACACCCTGCCCGTCGAGCCACGTGGCGCAGGACATCTGCTGTTGGTGGACAACCCGCCGCATCATCCCGATGGCGACTTCGGACTCGATGCGCAGGGTTTGATCCATGACGACGGCGCACCGCGCCTCACCTACAGCGGCATCGGGGTATTTCGCCGCGAACTGCTCGACAGGTGGCAGGACGTTATCCATGACGCCGGATCGCTGCAGACGCCGCCCCGCTTCAAGCTGAGGCCGCTGCTTGAACGAGCCATCGCCCGCCAGGAACTCAGCGGCAGCCACTATCGCGGCGCATGGACCGACGTGGGCACAGCAGAACGCCTGCGTGAACTCGACGAACGTCTACGCCGCTGAGGCAGCCGGCTGAAAGGTGGCCAGCGCAAAATCCTGCCGGTTGGATGCCACCGGACGTGGGCGGTATCCTAAACCGCCCGGTTCTGTAGAGCGCCCCACGCTTTCTCCCACCTGCAGGACCGCATACGTTTCCTCGCAAGGTGTCGATGATGTCTGAACTGTGGTCCCATCTGGTCAGCTGGTTCGCCAGCCATGGCGTGCTGCCGGTGCTGCAGTTTCTGCACCTGGAAGGCCTTGCCGGCGACCCGAACGACATCTCCGCCTCGCTACTCATCGCGGCGTTCCAGCTCTGCGTGATCGGCCTCATCTTCCGCCCGCTGGAAAGCATGGTGCCGGCGGAGAAATGGGAAGACCGCAAGCTCACCAAGGTCGACTTCCAGTACACCGTGATGATGCTGGTCGGTATCTTTCCGATCTTCAGCTTCCTCATCCTCACGCCCATCGCCAACTATTTCGGCGGCCCCGACACCGGCCCCAGTGATGCCAGCGCTTCGCCGCTCGCCATCACGCACTGGCTGCCGTGGTTGAAGCAGCATCCGTGGCTGCTGTTCGGTTGCTACTACGTCATCTACGACCTGGTGTACTACTGGATGCATCGCCTGCAGCACGCGCTGCCCTGGTGGTGGGCGCTGCACAGCATGCACCACAGCACGCGCCAGATGAGCTGCTGGACGAACGACCGCGGCAGCCTTATCGACGGTTTCATCCAATCGATGATCCTGGCCTGCGTCGGCATCGTGATGGGCGTGGAGCCTGAGCAGTTCGCTTGGCTGGTGTTGATCGGCGAGTTGGTGCAGAACTTCTCGCATGCGAATGTACGCATCGCCTTCGGCCCGGTGTTCAACCGCCTGTTTGTGTCGCCGAAGTTCCATCGCCTGCACCACATGCTGGTCGATCCCACGCGCCCGAATCTGCACAACTGCAACTTCGGTCAGGTGTTCTCGATCTGGGATGTGATCTTCGGCACCGCGCTGTACAACGAGCCACTGCGCCCCACCGGCGTGGGTGACCCCATGGTGGACGACGACAATAACCACGGCCTCGTTGGCCTGCATTGGAATGCGGCCAAGCGCTTCTGGGGTGCGGTGCGCCGTCCGGCCGGTTGGAAGTTCGGTGAGGTCGCGTTCGGCCCGGATTACCGCCCGATACCCGTGGACCAACTCGATCTGCATGGGTTGGCCCACCACGTACTGCAGCCGGCGCACACCAGCGAGCCGGCGGACAACGGCATCGATACCGTGACCGAGTCGGCCACCACCGCCTGAGGCGGCCGTGTAGAAGTCCTCAGTGCTGCTTGCGCTGCGGACGCTGCCTACCGGCCACGGCGGCCGTCCCGTCGTCGCCGGGAAATAGCCGTGTCGCCATAAAGTCGACGAACACTCGCACCCTTGGCAGCAAAGTGCGCCCGGAAGGCCACACCGCCCAAAATTGTCCGTGGTCAGTGATGTGGTCGGCCAGCACCGTTTGCAGCGCGCCATCGCGTATCGCATCACGGGCGAGGAAATCGGGCATGTAAGCAAGGCCATGCCCGTCGAGGGTGGCCGCCAGCACGGCCTCCATGTTGTTGCACACAAGCGACGGGCGAAGGCGCAGCGGCCCATCCGTGGCAACGCCCCACTCCATCAATTTGCCCGTGGTGACGAAGCGATAGCGAATGCAATCGTGTCGCTCCAGATCTCCAACCGACAGCGGCGTACCGTGTTCGCGAAGATAGTCCGGCGAAGCACAAAGCACGAAACGGAACGGCCCCAACCGCCGTGCTGCAAGACGCGAATCAGCCAACGTGCCACTACGAATGGCGACGTCGATGCCTGCTTCAACCAGGTCGACCAGTTGATCGCTGCAATCGAGATCCAGTGTTATTTCCGGATAGAGATCCCGGAAAGCTTTCAGATGCGGCAGCAGAAAGCGATAGCCGATGGCCGGCACGCTGACCCGTAACTGCCCCCTCGGTGCCTGCACCGCGCGTGTCATCTCCGCTTCGGCATCCTGCAGTTCGTCCAGGATTCGTCGGCAGCGCTCGAAGAACACTATGCCCTCCGCGGTGAGCCGCACCTTGCGCGTGCTGCGCAGGAACAGGCGCACGCCCATCGCCTTTTCCAGCCGGGCAATGCTTTTCCCGATAGCCGACGACGACACACCCAGTGTCCGGGCCGCGCCTGTGAAGCTCAGTGCCTCCGCGCTACGAACGAAGGCGACGATGCCCGTCAGGCTATCCATGCAGGGTTCCCATTAGAGACATACGCTCCGTTATCACCGGACATCGAGGCTAATTATCAATGGATTAGGTAGTTCATAGCATATCCCGGCCCGCCAAAGCCCTCATGGCTTACGCCCTCTCTTTCGCACAACGCCGGGACACTCATGAACGCCCCACACTCCCCTCCCTACCCATCCGGGCGAAGTCAGCGCCTGGTATTGGCTTCGGTTTGCCTCGCCGCCATCGTGCTGCCCCTGAGCTTTTCCGGTGGCGCCATCGCAACACCCGACATCACCCGTCAGCTCGGCGGCACGTCGGTCGCCCTTACCTGGGTGACCAATGCCTTCATGCTCAGCTTCGGTAGCCTGTTGATGGCAGCCGGCGCGCTGGCCGACCAGTACGGCCGCAAGCGCGTATTCGCCGCCGGCATGGCGTTGTTCCTGCTCAGCTCGATCCTGCTGGCTCTCGCACCCACCGTGTTCTGGCTGGACGTGTTGCGTGCCATGCAAGGCGTCGCCGCAGCGGCGGCACTTTCAGGCGGCTCCGCCGCGCTCGCGCAGGAGTTCGAAGGACACGCGCGGACCCGGGCCTTCGGCCTGCTGGGCACCAGCTTCGGCCTGGGCCTCGCCTTCGGTCCCGTGATCGCTGGATCGCTGATTGCTTGGCTCGGATGGCGTGCGATCTTCGCTTTCATTGCCGTTATCGCCAGCGTGGCCATGAGCTTCGGCCTGCCCCGCATGCGCGAAACCCGTGATCCCGCCGCAGCGGGATTGGACTGGCCCGGAACGCTTTGCTTCACCGCGATGCTGGTACTGCTGACCTTCGGCATCATCCAGGCGCCCATCGCCGGATGGAGCAGCCCGTTGATCGTGGCGCTGCTTGCCGGGGCCGGCGTATTGCTGCTGGCTTTCATCATGATCGAGGCACGCGTCGAGCGTCCCATGCTGGACCTGTCGCTGTTCCGGTATCCGCGCTTTATCGGCGTGCAGATGCTGCCGGTGGGAACGTGCTACTGCTACATCGTGCTCGTCGTGTTGCTGCCTCTTCGTCTGATTGGCATCGAGGGCTGGGGAGAAATGCGTGCGGGCCTGTTCATGCTCGCGCTCTCCGCGCCGCTGTTGTTCATGCCTCTGGTGGCATCGCGGCTCGCCCATCGCGTATCGCCGGGCCTGCTGTCCGGACTCGGTTTTCTGATCGCCGCCGCTGGCCTTATCTGGCTCGCCCGAACCTCGTTCGCAGGCGATGCGCTTCCGATACTGCTGCCGCTTTTCCTCATCGGATCAGGTGCAGGCATCCCCTGGGGCTTGATGGACGGCCTTGCCATCAGCGTGGTGCCGAAAGAGCGCGCGGGGATGGCAACCGGCATCTTCAGTACCACCCGCGTGGCAGGCGAAGGCATCGCACTGGCCAGCGTCGGCGCCATGCTCGCGTGGATCATCCAGTCCACGCTGTCCCATACATCGCCCGGCCTGTCGCAGACGGCGGTGGCAGCTGCCTCCCAACAACTAGCGACGGGAGAACTGCGAATGGCATCCAACCTGCTCCACCCGATACCTGCTGCAACCATCAAGCTTATCTATGCCGACGCGTTCCATATGCTGCTCCTGGGATTGGCCGCGATCACCGTTGGCTGTGCGATCACCGTCTTCTGGGTGATTGGCGCACCCGAGGCTCATGGGTCGATCTCAACAACGCGTCGTGAAGCTACGGATACTTCGTCGTGATGATGGACGTCCAAACTAAACGCGCTCGCCATGCACTTCATGCGACGGGATACCAGGCATAACCGTTATCGCCCGCATCAATCCGACCCAACCCAGGAAAAGGCGCGTGAGCCGCGGCCACGATATCGCCCCGGTGGCATGCTTCGGCAAGAAAGGTGGCGCGAGTCATTCTCGCCTGCGCCGGCTCGCTGTCGTAGCAGACCGTTACATCGGGATCGGCCAATTGCACGGATGCGACATGGAACAAGTCGCCACAGAAAACAACATCCCCCTCGTCCGTGCGCAACCGATATCCCGTGTGACCTCTGGTGTGTCCAGCCAAGAGCTCCGCCGTCAGGCAGTCGCCCCATGACGCTCCCGGATCAAAAAGCCGGTAACGTCCTTCTGCCTGATACGGCGCCAGGATCTGGCGTGCGTGTTCAAACGTCGCACGTACGCTTGCATCCACCGCCGCAGGATCGCCAGCGCCCAACCAGAAAGCGTCTTCCTCACGCGGTACGTAGATCACCGCATGCGGAAACACGGCCACGCCATTTCGCGCCAGGCCACCGATGTGGTCGGGATGAAGATGGGTCACCAACACCGTGTCGATCTGCTCAGGGCGCAGCCCTGCCGCCGCCAGCTGCGCCGACATGTCGCCGAGCGTTGCGTCTTGCAGGTCGCCGGCGCCTGTATCGACGAGCACGCGATGCGTGCGGTTCTCGATCAGAAAGGCGTTGACGTGACTGCTAACCACCTCGCCAAGGCAGGCGCGCTCCAACAAGGGCTGCATGGGCGTCTCGCCATCACGCAGAACCTCATGAACGGACAACGCGAAATAGCCATCGCACAGCGCCGTTATCGTCGTGCCACCGAGATGGAAGCGATGGAAACCCGTTACCCCGGTCAGACGGTCCTGCTGCGAACCGGATGGCAAGAACACAGCATGATCGTCACTGCACATCATGGAAGCTCCTGAAGAAAGGAGCCCTAGCCTGCCCGTCGCTACGCCTCGCGCACACTGACACCGACGTGGGTCAGCCCTTCATGGATGTTCGGGGGTGCTGCCGTCAGCAGGCCCCAACAGGCGCACCGCGATATCCGCCAGCGCACGCACCCGTCCCATGCTCCGCAGATCCTCGTGGTAACCCATCCAGATGTATCGCGATGGCGGTGCATCGCCCAGGTCCACGCGGATCAGTCCGCTCGTCGCATCACCAACGGCGTGCGGCAATACGGCCAGCCCCGTGCCTTGCTGACACAAGCGCGCCTGTAAGGCCCGATGGTTGGAGACCACCACCGGCCGCGCATGCGGGAGCATCGCGCGCAGCCAATCCGTTTCCGGGTAGCTGTGTTCGGACGTATCCATGACGATGAGGTTTGTTCCCCGGCCGTCGCCGCGCTCGATCCGCGACTGATCGTTTCGCGCGTACAAACCGTAGTCGATGCGCAGAAGCCGGCATTGAACAACGCCGGGCTCATCGAAAGGCACCACGCGGAACACGACGTCCGCCTCGCGGCGGGATAGGTCGAAGCGCCGCGAACTTACCATCAGTTCCGGCACCACGTCGGGGTGCTCGCGCCTCAGCGTATCGATGACGGGCGGCAGAACGTAGGTGGCGAACCAGTCTGCCGAGGAGATGCGCAACGGACCCGGCGTGCCGTCGTCACCCGCCAATCGACGCTGGAAGGCCATCGCCGCGCCCTCCATCTCCTCCGCCAGCGCAAGCACTCGCGCGCCGGCTTCCGTCAGAAGAACACCGTTGTCGTGCCGCTGGACCAGCGGTTGGCCCACGTCGTCTTCAAGCGCGCGAATTCGCCGGCCAACGGTGGGATGGCTGAGCCGCAGGAAACGCGCAGCGGCTCCCAGTGACCCCTGGCGCGCCACGGCGAGAAAGATGCGAACGTCACTCCATTCCATGCCCAGACTCCTGTGCGCGACCTTGGAACTGTGGGTGCGCGCGAGACGTTCGACAAGGCCGTCGGCACGGCGAGGGCACGCCCAAAACGAAAAAGCCCGGGTTTCCCCGGGCATTTTCTCTTCCATCGAAGTGGCGGACGCCTTACGGGCGGCGCGCCAGCTCCGGGTTTTCCTTGGTCTTGGGCATCAGGTCCTGCTTGGACACGCCCAGCCACAGCAGGATCGGGCTCGCCACGAAGATCGAGGAGAGCGTACCCACCAGGATACCGATCAACATGGTGATGGCGAAGCCGTGCACCGCCGGACCACCGAAGAAATACAGCGCGGCCATGGTGATGCCGGTGAACAGCGCAGTGATGATGGTTCGCGACAGCGTGTTGTTGATCGAGCGGTTGAGGATCTCCTCCGGCTCGGCCTTGCGGGCCAGGCGGAACAGTTCACGCACGCGGTCGAACACCACCACCTTGTCGTTGATGGAGTAACCGATCACCGCCAGCACCGAGGCAAGCACCGTCAAATCGAACTCACGCTGCATAAGCGCGAAGATGCCCACGGTGATCAGCGCGTCGTGGAGTTCGGTGGCGATAGCCGCCACGGCGAAGCGCCACTCGAAGCGGATGCCCAGGTACAGGCCGATGCCGAGCACCACCACGATGGCGGCGACAATGCCGTCACTACGCAGTTCTTCGCCCACGGCGGAGCCCACGTAGTCACGACTCTTGAGCTTGGCATCCGGACGAGCCACCTGCAGCGCCTTGGTGACATCCTCGGCGATCTTGTCCAAGTTCACCTTGCCGCCGTCGGCCACGCCGGAGCTCGGGTCGTCCTTGGGCTGCAGGCGAATGGATACTTCCTTCGTACCGCCCAGGCTCTGCACCAGGGCGTGCTCCATGCCACCCTTTTCCAGCGCGTCGCGGACTTCTCCGACCTGCACGGGGTTGTCGTAGTCCACCACCAGCGATACACCGCCGGTGAAGTCGAGGCCGTAGTTGAGTCCCTTCACCGCGATCAGCGTGATGGAGGCGATCATCAACAGGATCGCGATGCCCACGCTGATCTTCCTCATGCCGAGGAAGTTCACATTGGCGTTGTGGTTGAAGATTTCCATGATTGATTGTTCCTCTTCAGACCGACAACGTCTTGAGCTTGCGATGGCCGTGGATCAGCGCGGTGATCGCGTGCGTCACGGTGACCGAGGTGAACATCGAGGTCAAAATACCGATCAGCAGCGTCACGCCGAAGCCCTTGATCGGGCCCGAGCCCATCGTGGTCAGCGCCAGCGCGGCGATCAGGTGGGTGACGTTGGCGTCGAGAATGGTGGCCCATGCCTTGTCGTAACCGGCACGGATCGCGGCATGTGGCGACGAACCATTGCGCAGTTCTTCTCGTATGCGTTCGCAGATCAGCACGTTCGCGTCGATCGCCATACCTAGCGTCAACACGATACCTGCGATGCCCGGCATGGTCAGCGTGACGCCGATGGCCGACATCACCGCGATCAGGATGACAAGGTTGAAGAACAGCGCCACGTCGGCCACGAGACCGAAGAGCTTGTAGTAAAGCGCGGCGGCAAGCAGCACCAGGGCGAGACCCAGGGTCACTGCACGCAGACCCTTGCTGATGTTGTCCTGGCCAAGGCTGGGACCGATCACGCGCTCCTCGACGATGTCGACAGCGGCGGCGAGCGAGCCACCCTTGAGCAGCAACGCCAACTCGGAGGCTTCCTTCGGACTGCGCAGACCGGTGGTCTGGAAGTTCTTGCCGAACACGCCATTGATGGTGGCGTAGTTGATCACTTCTTCCGTGACCTTCGGCGTGCGCACTTCCTTGCCGTCGACCATCTTGGTGTCGACCACGCGCTCCACATACACCACGCCCATCGGCTTACCGACGTTGCCGGTGGTGAAGTCCAACATCTTCTTGGCGCCTGCGGCGTTCAGCGTCACCGACACGGCGGGCGAACCGCTCTGCTGGTCGAACGTGGACGACGCATCCACCAGCTGGTCGCCAGTGACGATGATGTTCTTGCTGAGCAGGTACGGACGACCGTCGCGATCCTTATAGAGGCGTGCGTCGGGCGGAACGATGCCGGTGCGGGCAGCGTCGATGGCCTGCTGCGGCGTACCGTAGCCCGAGCGGTATTCCAGCGTGGCCACGGCGCCGATGAGCTTCTTGGCCTCGGCCGTGTCCTGCACGCCGGCAAGCTCGACCACGATGCGGCTGTCGCCCTGCTGCTGGATGATCGGCTCGGACACGCCCAGCGCATTGATACGGTTGCGCAGGGTGCCAAGGTTCTGGCGAATCGTGTTCAGCGACAGCTCGCGCAGCTTGTCCGGGCGCACCACGGCGTTGAGCGGGAAGCGGTCGCCAGTGGTGCTGCCATCCGTCACGGTGAGGTCGGGATAATCCGCCGTGATCGCGGTAGCGGCAGCGGCACGGTCTTCCGCGGACTTCAACACCACGGACACACCCTGCCCACGCTGCGAGTTGCGGACTACCGACTCGTAGCGAATGTTCTTTTCGCGCAGCAGACTGCGGATGTCGTCCGCATAGCGCGCTTCCTGCTTGTCGACCACGTCGTCCAGATCGACCTGCATGAGGAAGTGCACGCCGCCCTGCAAGTCCAGGCCCAACGGCATCGACTTCGCGCCGATAGCGGTCAGCCAGTGCGGTACGGTGGACTTGAGGTTGAACGCCACGGTGTAGTCGTCGCCCAACGCAGCCTTGATCGCGTCAGCGGCGCTCTTCTGCACGTCGGGGTTGGCGAAGCTGGCAAGCAAATGGTCGCCATTGAGCTCAATGCCAGTATTGGTGACGTTCGCCTTCTGCAGCGTGTCGGATACCTTCTGCTCAAGCGCCTGGTCGACCGTGCCATTACGGTTGGCCGTGATCTGCACGGCAGGCACCGGCAGGAACACATTGGGCAACGCGTAGACAATGCCGAGCGCCAATACGATGGCGACCAGCGCATATTTCCAGCGTGGAAAATCACTCATGCCTTGAATCCGTCAAAAGCCGCGGCTGAGGCAGCCGCGGCGAGCAATGCTTCGTATGGACCGAGGCCCCTCCGCCCCGGCAAGTCGTCAGGACGACTTCAGCGTGCCCTTGGGCAGGACCTGCTGCACGGCGCCCTTCTGCAGCTTGATCTTCACGTTCGGCGCGATTTCGACCGTGACGAAGCTCTCACCGATCTCTTCCACGCGGCCGGCAATGCCGCCGTTCGTGACCACTTCGTCACCCTTGGCCAGACCGGAGAGCAGCGCGCGATGCTCCTTTTGGCGCTTCATCTGCGGGCGGATCATGACGAAGAACATGACCACCAACAGCAGGATCGGCAAAGCCAGGCCCATCAAGGGATTGCCCTGGGCACCGGCTGCGGGAGCGGCCTGAGCCAGCAGGAACGACATCGGAAGATTCATCAGCTTGTCTCGCAAGTGGCGGTATTGACAGACATTTCTGACAACACCTGATAAAAGATCGTGGATTATGCCACGCGCCCCCGGACCCTGCATGCGCTGCAAGGCCCACCCGTCGAAGGTTCTGGCGTCGGTATGGGCGGATTCCAAGGGGCAGGATCGGGGCGCGGCACCCAAGGTTCCCTCAAGCGCCCTACCCCGTCATTCCGGCGCAGGCCGGAATGACGCCTCGGTTAAGCCGCCACGCCCCCAGCCCTGCGCGCATAGAACTCAGCCACGAAGTCGTCCAGCTTGCCGTCAGCAATCGCGTCACGCAGACCAGCCATCAGGCGCTGGTAGTGACGCAGGTTGTGCATGGTGGCGAGTTGGCTGCCGAGGATTTCATTGCAGCGATCCAGGTGGCGCAGGTAGGCCCGGCTGAAGCCGTTGCTGCAGGCGTAGCAATCGCAGCCTTCCTCGATGACGCGGGTGTCCAGCGCGTACTTGGCGTTACGGATGCGCAACGTGCCTTCGGCGGTGAACAGGAACCCGTTGCGCGCGTTGCGGGTCGGCATCACGCAGTCGAACATGTCGATACCGCGACGCACCGCTTCCACGATGTCCTCGGGACGGCCCACGCCCATCAAGTAGCGCGGCTTGTCGGCCGGCAGCAGGGGCACGGTGAAATCCAGCGCGTGATTGCGTTCCGCCTCGGGCTCGCCCACGGCAAGCCCGCCCACCGCATAACCGTCGAAGCCGATGTTGATCAACCCCTCGGCCGAGCGTTGGCGCAGGTTCTCGTACACGCTGCCCTGCACGATGCCGAACAAGGCATTGGGATTTTTCAGATCGTCGAAGGCGCGGCGTGAACGCTCGGCCCAACGCAGGCTGAGTTCCATCGAGGTGGACGCCACTTTTTCCGTCGCGGGATACGGCGTGCACTCGTCGAAGATCATCGCGACGTCCGAATCGAGCACCTTCTGGATGCGCATCGATTCTTCCGGCGACAGGAACACCTTGGAGCCATCCACCGGTGAGGCAAACGCCACGCCCTCCTCGGTGATCTTGCGCTTGTGCGCCAGCGAGAAGACCTGGAAGCCACCGGAGTCCGTCAGGATCGGCTTGTCCCAGCCGATGAATTTGTGCAGGCCGCCGAACTGCTCCACCACCTCAAGGCCGGGGCGCAGGAACAGATGGAAGGTGTTGCCCAGGATGATCTCGGCGCCGACCTCGCGGATATCCCGCGGCGTCATCGCCTTCACGGAGCCATAGGTGCCGACCGGCATGAAGGCCGGCGTTTCCACCGTGCCGCGGTCAAAGACGAGACGGCCGCGACGGGCCGCGCCATCGGTGGCCTGGAGTTCGAAAGTCATGGAAGTCATAAGGGGAATTATCGCTTGTCCGGCGATTTCGTGCTTCAGGGAGGTTTACCGTTGTTGTCTTCTTCCTGGCGCACACCGCAAAAGGGGGTGTGCGCCAGGTTCCGGTGGCGGTATCGCTTGATTGCCATGTTCTGGTGACCTGGCTCGCCTGCGGCGGGCTTCCGAACTGCTGCCGCAGTCCGGGTCACTTTTCTTTGCTTGCCCAAAGAAAAGTAACCAAAAGAAACGGCAACCCCATCGCGGCGCTGGCCGGTGAAGCCGGCCAGTCCGTGAGGGGCGTCCGGGCTTTTCGACGGGGCTCCTGCCCCGACGAAAAGTGCCGGGCGTCCTGCCCGGCACCCCTACGGGGCCTTTTCGTCCACCCCTCACCGCCGCTCAAGGGGGCCCGAAGGTCAAAAGCGCCAAGCGCACGGCTCGTGCAGTTGCGCTGCACATCGCACTGGTGGGGTACGTGGCGTTTGTATCTCAGTGCAATTAAGGCTGTGCCTAGCGCGTCGAGATCTACACCCGGTCGAGAAGCGTAGCGACTACCTGCTTTAAGCTGCTTTAAGCCCTCTTCGCTTCGGCGCGTTGCGAAGCGCTCCGGAGTACCCGCTGTGTAGAGGCGAAGGTTGCCAAATCGCACGATTCCTCAACCGTTCGGGCTTATCCCCACGCCATGCAGAGCTCCTCAGTGCATCGATGCGTTGCGGTGTAGCCGCACCCCCAATAAGGAGATCGCCTGCTGCCGAATACCTCGAGCTCCAAGGCTCGTATTCAACACGACGCTACCGGAGCTCTGAAGGCCATTTTCTTTGGGTTACTTTTCTTTTGGGCCAGCAAAAGAAAAGTGACTCGGCCTTCGGCAGAAGATCGAAACGCCCGCTGCGTAAGCGGCCAGGTCACGATCACGTGCGAGGCGACAGTCGACTACTGACGGCACTGGTTCCCGACGCTTGCCCCCCTTTGAGGGGTGCGCCGGAATGACGGCTAAAAGATGAAACGATAAGGCCAGATTGGCCCCTCACCCCAACCCTCTCCCCAAAGGGGAGAGGGAGAAAAGCTCAGCTACCTCGCGGCAGAATCAGCATCGAATCCCCATAGGAGAAGAACCGATACTTCTGCTCCACCGCGTGCCGATACGAAGCCAGCATGAAGTCGCGCCCCGCCATCGCCGATACCAGCATCAACAGGGTCGACTGCGGCAAGTGGAAGTTGGTCAGCAGGCCATCGACGCTGGAAAACCGGTAACCAGGGAAGATGAAGATCTGTGTTTCCCCAGCGAAAGGCTGCAATTCGCCTTCACGTACGGCGCTTTCCAACGCGCGCACCACCGTCGTGCCCACCGCGATCACGCGATTGCCCGCCGCCCGCGTGCGGCGGATCTGCTCCACCAGACTCGCGCCCACGTTGAGCCACTCGCGGTGCATCTGGTGATCCTTGATGTCGTCCGCGCGTATAGGCTGGAAGGTGCCTGCACCCACGTGCAAGGTCACGTAGCCGAACTGGACGCCACGCTCGCGCAAGGTCGCGAGCATGGTCTCGTCGAAATGCAGGCCGGCTGTGGGTGCAGCGACCGCGCCGGGCTCACGTGCGAACACGGTCTGGTAGCGCTCCATGTCGCTGGCATCCGCGTGCCGTTCGATGTACGGCGGCAGCGGCATTTCACCCAGACGCAGCAGCAGGCGTTCCAGGGGATCGGGCGACTCGAAGCGCAAACGGAAAAATGGCCCGTCGCGCCCCAACACCACGGCATGGCTGCCGTCGGCCAGCTCGATGCGCCCGCCTTCCTTCGGCTTCTTGCTCACACCCAACTGCACGGTGGCTTCGTGCGCGCCGGTGACGCGTTCGATCAGGATTTCCACCTGTCCGCCGGTGTCCTTGCGCCCGTAAAGGCGCGCAGGCAACACGCGCGTGTCGTTGAACACCAGCAGGTCGCCTTCGCGCAGGAAGGTCGGCAGGTCGCGGAACATGCGGTCCTGGCGCGCCTGCGCCTCCATGTCGAGCACCAGCATGCGGCTGGCCGAACGCTCGGCCAGCGGTGCCTGGGCAATCAACTCGGGCGGCAACTCAAAATCGAAATCGGTTTTCTTCACGGGCGGGGTACTTGCGTCGAATGGGACATTATCGCGCAAAACCCCGCCCTGCCCTTCAAACCTGGGCTTTGCGCTTCCTGCGACGCACCAGCCAAGCCGCGAAACCAGCCACGACGAGCACGAAAGCGCCCAGTTCGTACGGGAAGTAGTGCCGCACAGCGTGCTTGACTGCTCGCACCTGCTGGGCCCGCTTGAGCGCGCGGGCACTGTCGAAATTCGGTTCTTCACAGGTGTGGCCGAAGTCGGTCGCCCAGCTCACGTACGCACCCTGCTTCACATAGCGCTGATAGAACGCCATGGCACGACGCTCCCGCTCGGACGGCTGACTGGGTGCGGGATCGCCGTAGTACTGGTAGTGATCCTCGTAATCCGGCGGGCCGTCCAGCATCCAGCCGGTGGCTTTGCACAGCACCGCAGCAAAGGCCTGCGAACGGGGCGGCAGCAAGTCAGCGGCCTGCGATGCCTCGTCCGCCGCGATGTAGCGGTAGTGGAAGCGATAGTCGGGCTTGGCCACGCTCTCGGCATAACGCTGGCGCTCGCCGTCGGTCACGTAGTGCTGCTTCAGCGAGTCGGGCGTCTGGCCACTGCCGCCCTGGAACGAGCCGCCGTTGTCCTGGAAATCGGGACCCTGCTCGTAGCCAAGGATTTCCATGCCGTTCTCGCGAGCGATCGCTGCGGCGGCATACAAGCCCTGCGCCTTGCCGATGTCCGTCCACGCGTGCTGGCCGTCGTGCATGGCCTTGGCATACGCGCGGGCCTTGTTGCGCAGGTTGGCCGGCTCCGACTTGCCGTTGTCGTCCTGCGTGGTGATACGCGGATCGTCATCCTTGGGGAAGTACGCGAACGCTTCGTCGTAGCGGCCCGCACGCATCAGGCGACGCGCCAGCAACCAGCGCACGTTGTCGGCCAAAGGAAACTGCATGCGGTAGTACGTGTCGGCCTGCTTGTCCTTGGGCGGATTGGGCGACTCGGGTGCATGCGCGTCGACAAAGCTCTTGAGTTCGTCGACCGTCAATACGCGCTCGGCGACGTAGGAGGCATCGTTGCCGTAGCCCATGCCCACGGCATCGCCTTCATCCTCGTACTCATTACCATCACCACCCACGGCCGACGCCGCGTCGTATAGGTGGCCCATCGCCTCGACGTATTCGCCACGTGCGAGAGCCAGCACACCGTCTTCGCCGGGGATCAGGTGAGCGTTGGCCGGCTCGATGGCAGCCTGCGGATCGTCCGTTTTCGGAAAGGCCTTCGCCGCCGCGGCGTACGCGGCGCTCGCCGCCGCCATGTCGCCCTTCTGCAGCGCAAGCTTGGCGCGCACCCATTCGGCCAGCGGGCCGGAGGATTTGTCGACCAGCCGCGCAGCCAGATCGTAGTTGCCCACCTGATAGGCCAGCGAGGCGAGCCGGTCCGCACCGGCAACATGGTCCAGCCCGCGCTTCTCGATGGCTTGCACGAGTGCCGTCAGGCGGGGATCGATCTTCGGCTTGGTCGCGGCCGTGGTGGTGCTCGCGGACGTGTCGTCCGATGCACCCTCCATGCGCGCCAGTGCATAGGCGACCAGCAGACGCTGCGGCACCGGGCTGTCGATCAGCGGATCGATCAGTTGCGGCTGGCGCATGCTGAAGTCGGCCACGGCGATCAGCGAATTCACCGCACTGTCCGACCGATGCCCAGCCTGCGCCGCGTAGAGCGTGATCGCGCGCCTGAGGTCGTCCGCCGTCAGGCCATTGCCGCAGCCATCGGTCTTGGCCGGGGCTTGGTTGTCCTTGTCGCTGTCGCCGTCTGCACCATCGACGACATCCTCCGACGCGCCGTACAGAACGCCCCAACTGCACTGCGTACCATGATCGTAGAGATAGAGCCGCGCTTCCTCGCCAAAGCTGGAAACAGCCAACCCTTGCGTATCGGATGCGCCATCCACCGCGCGCGTGCGGGCGAGCCCGAAGGCCTTGGCCGCCGCCGCGCGTTCGCGCTGGAACACAGTGGCGTTAGACGCCGCGCCATTGGCCTTCGCCGCATGGATGCGGCCCAGCATGTAGGCGGCCCAGACCGAGCGCAGCTTTGCCTGATCCGGCGGCAGGGCCAGCACCTGCTCGAAGCGGGCAGCGGCTTCGTCCTGCTGGTCACGGCTGAAATCCAGCGCACCGGCCACATAAGCACGCAGGTCCGCGGGCAGATCCTTGCCCTGCTCGAACGCCTCGTCGCCGGTATGAAGCTCCCGCAGCGACTTGATGCGCGCCAGCTGCGCCACACTCACGCCCAGCGATTTGGCTTCGGCGTCATCGTTTTTCTTGTCGTCGCCGCCGTACGGAGGGGGCTCGTTACTGACCAGCTTGTCGGTGGCCGGCAACAGGTGCTGCGCCTCGAACGCGAAGCTGTTCTGCGGCACAGACTTCAGTGTCGCCTCGCGCTGATCCAGCAACTGGTTGGGAAACATCGGGCCGCAAGCCCAGGCAACGGCACCGGCGAGGCCGGCCACCACCGCAGCGACAATCCATGGGCGCTTGTACATGGTTCTACCTGATAGGGGGCGCTCCGCGCCCAGACCGCGCAATTATGGCGGAAAGCCCCCGCAAATCGAGCTCAGGATTCAACATGAAGCGTTGGCGGCGTATCGCATCGCAGCCACCCCACCGCGAGTTGGCGCCCTGCCCGCAGCACGCCGACCCGCGTGCGCTGCAGGTACAGACCCTGTCCGCTACGTTGCAGGCCATAACCGTTGATGCCGTCAGCCGCCGCACAAGAACCTTCGACGCGGACGAGTGAAGGCAGCGGCAGATCCGCGTCGCCTTCGTTGACCAACCGCACGTCATAGCGATGCGGATCGTCCGTGCCGCCGGCAATAGCGGTCAGCGAAGCCTTCAACGGCGTCCGCCCAAGCACGGACCGCCAGCTGGCCTCACTCCATGCGCGTGCATCCTCACCGGTCGGCAGGCGGAACCAGACGATGCCGGCCAAGCCCTCCGGCGCATCCGATTCCAGTGTCGAGACGAAGCGCTGCATCACGCGCGGGTCGGCAAACAATTCGCTCGCACCCTCGGTGCCAACCAGCGTAGGTCGCTCGCTTTCGATGACGGACACGCGGCCCTGATCATCCCAACTCACGCGCGTGCCGTAGGCCGGCAGGGCCACGCGCCACGGCTTATGGGTGTGTCGCGCGAAAGCACTCAACCAGCCTCGCGCAGTATCGGGATTGAACAGCCCGGCGCGCGGCGATTGCACGGCATGCACCTGCAATACGGCTTCGTCCGCCTGCGCCAATAACGCGTCCAGATGGGGGCTGTCCAGCCATGTCGGCAAGGCCGTCAGCGACAGCCGCTCGTTGGGCAGCAACGATGGCCGCAGTGCCTGGAGGAAATGCGTGTACGCGGGCAGCCGCGAGGTAGCGCAATCGTGATCGATTTCTACGCCGGCCAGTACGAACTTCTGTTGCCGCCACGTAGCCAAAATTGCCTGCACGTCCGCAAGCAGCATCGCCTCGTCCCACTGCTGCAATTGGCCTTCGATGCGTACCACGGCAACGACGGGCTTGCCGCTCGCCGCCAGCGCGTTCCAGTCGGGCGTGAACACGCGCCATCGCCCCTGCCCATCCATCTCGCCGGCCAGCACGCGCCATGCGCGCACGGATGATCCATCCTCGGCCACGGCGCGCACCAGCGCAGGCGTCCACTGTCGCTGCCACACGTAGGCATCGTTGGCGAGCGGCGTCGATCGGCCTGTGCACGCAGCAACAGCGGCAGCAACCAACAGCCATGCCAACCGGCCGATCCATCGGGACAACAGGGGAATCAAGATGCGCTCGCCGGAAACCTTCCTGGCGCTATTGCACCCGAACGCGCAGGCGCTGGCTACAACCAGCCTTTCTGCCGGGCCAGCCGATAGGCTTCGATACGGTTGGTCGCGCCCAGCTTGCCGATGGCCTCGGACAGATAGTTGCGCACCGTGCCGTGCGACAGGTTGAGCTGGGCGGCGATATCGCTGGCTGATTGTCCTTCGCCAGCAAGGCGCAGTACCTGCCGCTCGCGATCGTTGAGGGGGTCAGCCTCCGACCATGCCTCCAGTGCGAGCTGCGGATCGATAGCACGCCCACCGCGATGGACCATGCGCAAGGCTTCAGCGAGATTTTCCGCCGGCGCGTCCTTCAGCAAATAGCCCGACACGCCGGAATCGAGCGCGCGACGCAGAAAGCCGGGACGAGCAAACGTGGTCACGATGATCACCTTGATGGGCAGCTCATGGCGCTGGATGCGCTGGGCCAGTTCCAGCCCGGTCAGGCCCGGCATCTCGATGTCGGTGACGAGCACATCCGGCTTCAATCGCTGCACCTCCCTCCATGCAGCTTCGCCATCCGCTGCGGAACCAAGCACCTCGATGTCACTTTCGAGACTGAGCAGCGCGGACAGCGCACCACGCACCATCGCCTGGTCCTCGGCCAGCAATACACGAATCATGCAGCACTCCTGTTGTTCGACTCGACGGACGGCGCACGGGGCGCGGCGTCCGCAATGTTTTTCTTGATCGAGGGCACCTGCACCGTCAGCACCGTACCGCGACGCGGCGGCGACTCGATCTGCAGGCTTCCGCCCAAGGCCTGAATGCGCTCACGCATGCCGCTGACGCCGTTGCCGTGCGCGCTCAGGCCACCGCAACCATCGTCGCTGACCTGCATCTGCAGGCGTCCCTTCTCGACGGTGAAACCCACCTTCGCCGAACGCGCCTTTGCATGGCGGTGGATGTTGGTCACCGCCTCGCGCAGCACCAGCGCGAGCGGGGCCTCGACTTGTGCGGGTACGCATACGTCATCGGGCAAGGCGCCGTTGAAGTCGACACCCGAGGCCTCCAGCATCAGACGTGCCGATACCAGTTCAGCCGCGAGATCGCCGCGCCGCATACCGGTGACGGCTGTGCGCACTTCTGCCAGCGCGTGACGCGCGACGCGTTCGACCTCTTCCATCTCGCGCTGGGCGCGTTCCGGATCGATCAAGGCCAGCTTGCGCGCCAACTCCGATTTCAGCGCCACCAGCGACAACGTATGCCCGAGCAGATCATGCAGGTCACGACCGATGCGCTCGCGCTCGGCCAACGTGGCAAGGCGGCGGACTTCTTCCTGCGACAGGCGTAATGCAGCGTCTTTGCGATGGTTGTTCATGCGCAGGAAGTGCCCGAAGCCGGACATCACCGCCACAAAGCCCACCAGCAACAGAATCCATGCCGATATGTGCTGCCGCTGCGCCATGATGACGGTTGGAACGGCCAGTATCGCCAGCGCAGCCAGCCACCGACGCAAGGACGGCAGATAGGCCAGGCACATCACCGCCGACACGAGATAACCCATGGCCACGCCATTGAACGGCCACACGATGAGTCCCAACACCGCCATCGCGCTCGCGTACATGGCTAGCAAGCGATACGGTCCGGTGTACACCCGGTAGTGGAAGTACAGGTACAGCGGCGCGGAGATCAGGGTCGGGAGCAGCCAGCGTTTCCAGCTCGATCCGGTATCGATCATCGGACCGACGAACAAAGCAATCACCCAGAACAAGTTCGCCATGGACTCCCAGCGCAGGTAACTGGGCGAGCCCAGCTTGCCGAGCAGGGAATCGGGATGGGTATCGAACCAGGCCTTCATGTCGCGTGCCGCTCCTGCGGCGTCCAATTCGTGGCACGTTCTTCCGGCACGCCACCTTCCGCCAGGACATCTCGCAATACCGAGCGCGAACGCAACGGCACGGTGATCTCCAACCGCGTGCCCTGCCCCGGCGGAGAAACGACCACCAACGTGCCATCCAGCGCGCGCACGCGTTCATGCATGCCCTTGAGGCCGTTTCCGTGTACATCGATGCCGCCGCGCCCGTCATCTTCGATACTCAGGCGCAGGCTCTGATTGACCACGACGGCATTCACGCGCGCCCGGCTGGCACGCGCATGGCGGGCGATATTGGTGACCGCCTCGCGCAACACCAGCGCCAGGCTCCGCTCCACCTCCACCGGCAAGGACGGCGGTAGCTCTCCGGATTCGAACGACACCGCCGAGGACTCCAACATCAACCGTGCCGCCGCCAACTCCGCGGCGAGATCCGTCGCGCGGATTCCGGATACGGCTGTACGCACTTCGAACAATGCATGCCGCGCCACTCGCTCCGCGTCCGCCAACTCACGCTTGGCTGCCTCGCTGTCGCGATCGAATAGCTTGCGCGACAACTCCAGCTTCAGCGTGATCAGCGACAAGGTGTGTCCAAGCAAGTCGTGCAGATCGCGCCCGATGCGCTCCCGCTCGGCCAATGCAGCAAGCCGGCGGACTTCCTCATGCGAAAGGCGCAACTCGGCTTCTTTCTCATCGCTCAAACGCTCGGCATGCACGACCAGGCCGATGATGATCGACGTCACCGGTATCCAGATCACCGCCTGCCACACGTAGTGCAGCAGCATCACCTCGGTGATGAGCGCCGCGTTGAGCAGCACCAGTGAGGCCATGTAGCGACGCAGCTCCATCCGGCAGCTGCGCAACATGATGGTGCCATACACGAAATAGGTCAGCGCGCTGGCGTACCACGGCAACAACAGCAGCGACATCGCGACCAACGCCAGCGCGAAAGAGCGCGAGCGGCGGCGAGAGGACACACAGCACTGCGCGTACAAGAACAGGAAGATCGGATAGGTAATAAGCGTGAGCAGCGCCCATCGCCACGTGTACTTGTCGAACACCGGGGTCACGAACACCCAGACCGACCACAGCAGATGGATGGCATCCGTCCAGGGCGACTTGCCCTTCTGGACGCCGATAGCCACCAAGGAATCTGGCGCAGGGGTAAACCAAGCTCGCAGCCGCTCTCGCACTGTGTCTATCTCCCCTTGATCCACCTGCCCTTTGCGCATGCTACTTCAACCGAGGCGACGAAGGCGGCGTACTGCCAACGCGAAGCACGCCAGCCCAAAGATCAACAGCACGGCTACGTTGGAACCAACCGCGGCATGCCCCATGCCAAGCGCGCGAAGCGCCAGCGCCTGCAAGTGCGCACTCGGCCAGATGGGCGCGATCCGCTGCAGCGCGGACGGCAGCAGTGGCAGCGGAATCCACAGGCCGGACAGGAAGGACATCGGCAGATAGATGATGTTGATGATGGCCGGCGCGCCCTGCCCTTTCACCAGCGTGCCCACCAGCATGCCCAACGCACAGAACGGCAACACGCCCAACATGCTCGTGGCGAGGAACCACCCTGCCTGCGCGGCATCCAGCGGCACGTGTGCAAGACCGATGGCCATGGCCAACAGCAGCACGGCGATCACGCCAGAGCTGAGCATGGCCATCACCATCTTGCCAAGCAGGTAGGCGCCCGGCGGCATGGGCAGCGCGCGCTTGAGTGTGAGCAGCCCGTTCTCGCGCTCCATGGCGAGCGAGACACCGAAGCCGAACAGGCCTGGGCTCATCACGCCGAATACGCCGTAGCTTGCGAGCAGGTAGCGCGCGGCGTCCCCTTCGGCGTTCTGGTGTATCACGATGCCGAACAGCAGGTAGAACATGGTTGGGAACAACAACACCGGCAGCAGGAAACCGGGGGCGCGAAGATAGCGCACGCATTCGCTGCGTGCTTCGGCCAGGTAGGCGCCAAACAGGCGGCGTAGAGGCATATCGCTCGCAACCGGCTGGGCATCGATGACGGTGATGGACATTACGCGACCTCCTTTTCAGCGGCGTCTTCGCGGGTCAACTCAGTAAAGGCCTCCGCAAGGCCCGCACGGCGTACTTCCAGTTCCGACAAGGCCGGGTCGGCATCAAGCAGGCGGCGCAATACTTTTTCCGGTGCGTCGCTGTGTATATGGAGATGCGCACCATCGCGCTCGGCATGCGAGACGTGCGGCCAACGCATCAGCGCCGCCGCATCGAGATCGCTGATGCAACGGATGCGAGTCATCACTACGCGCGAGCGCAGCGCATCGACGCTGCCGTCGCTCAGCACGCGACCCTTGCCGAGCACCACCACGCGCTGCGCCAGCGCCTCGGCTTCCTCCAGGTAGTGCGTGGTGAGCACCACCGCGCAGCCTTCCGCAACAAGATGGCGAATCGCCGCCCACAAGGTCTGTCGCGCATCGATGTCCAAGCCGACCGTAGGCTCGTCGAGGAACAGCAACTCCGGCCGACCGCAGATCGCCAGCGCGAATTGCACGCGGCGTTGCTGTCCACCGGAGAGGGCGGCATAGCGGCGCGACAACAGATCCGCGACGCCGGCCAGTTGCGCGGTTTCGTCCAACGAACGCGGCGCCGGGTAGTAGCTCATGGTCAGCCGCAACAGTTCAGATACACGCAAGGTTGCCGGCAAAGAGGCCGACTGCAGCATCACACCGATGCGTCGTCGCGCATCGATCTGCTGCGGGTCACGGCCAAACAGTTCCACCTTGCCGGCGTCCGTGCGCACCAACCCGAGCAATAGGCTGATGGCTGTGCTTTTTCCTGCGCCGTTGGGACCGAGCAGCGCCAGCAGTTCGCCGCGGTGCAACATGAGATTGAGACCGTCCAGCGCTGTTAAAACACCGTAACGTTTGATGGCGCCAGACAAGCTGGCGATGACTTCGACGGGCTTGGTCATGGCTCCTCCTTCCTACCCGCCATGCTAGGCAGCGCAAGGGTTTGTCAGCAGTTGCCCACGTCAGGGAACGCAGGTGACAAGCGTCACCCGGGGTTACGGCGGCGACAACGCCGAGTTATGCTCAGTAGGTCGTTGCGTTGCCACATCCGTGATGGATCGCAATGCGACATGATCCCCCCGGATCACGGAAACGCTGAACAGTCACGCGTTTCCACCATGCATTCGTTGACACGTCGACACGCATGCCATCGGGACGGCAGGCAAGTCGACCTTGAAGGAGGAACCCATGGGCGTGATTGATCAGCTGCGCGAACTGCGCGAATTCGGCGGCGCACCGCAGACTACTGGCCTCGACGACGCCACCATCGAGCGTTTGGCGGTGAGCCACCCTGAACTGGCGCAGGCCATCGGCGACGCGGTAGCGCGTCACCGCGAACTGCGTAGCGAACTGGGCGACTTCCTCAAGCTTGATGAAGCCGAGCAGTTGACGAAGTCGCAGACGGAATTCGTCAATTTTTATCCGGACGACGCCATCAACCCGTACCTGCCGGCGGCTGCGCGCGGCCCGTGGGTGGTCAGCTTCAAGGGCGCGGTGATCCACGACAACGGCGGCTACGGCATGCTTGGCTTTGGCCACAACCATGCAGCCATCGACGCGGCGCTTGCGCGCCCGCAGGTGATGGCCAACGTGATGACGCCGAGCATCTCGCAGATGCGCTTCGCCAAGGCGATGGACCGCGAGTTGGGCCGCAACCGCGGCAGCAACCCGTACGCCCGCTACCTGGCGCTCAACTCTGGCTCCGAAGCCGTGGGCCTCGCCTGCCGCATCGCCGACGTCAACGCCAAGTTGCTCACCGATGCCGGCGGCCGTCATGCGGGCCGTACCATCAAGCGCGTCGCAGTGAAGGGTGCCTTCCATGGTCGCACCGACAAGCCGGCGCTTTATTCCGATTCCACCCGCAAGACGTACCTGCAGCACCTGGCCAGCTATCGCCATGAGGACACGCTGCTCACCGTGCAGCCGTACGACATGGCGCAGTTGGAAGCCGTGTTTGCCGACGCGGACAAGAACGGCTGGTTCATCGAGGCGATGTTCCTTGAGCCCGTGATGGGCGAAGGCGATCCGGGCCGCGCGGTCACGCCCGAGTTCTACCAGAAGGCTCGTGCACTCACCGAAGCACACGGTTCGCTGCTGCTGATCGACTCCATCCAGGCCGGCCTGCGTGCGCACGGCGTGCTGTCGATCACCGACTATCCCGGCTTCGAGAAGCTCGCGCCGCCGGATTTCGAAACCTTCTCCAAGGCACTCAACGCCGGCCAGTATCCGCTGTCCGTGTTGGCCGTGACCGAGCGCACCGCCGACCTGTACCGCAAGGGCATCTACGGCAACACGATGACGGCCAACCCGCGCGCGCTGGACGTGGCGCTCGCCACGCTCAACGAGCTCACCGACGAGGTGCGCAACAACATTCGCGTGCGCGGCAAGGAATTCGTCGACAAGCTCAACACGTTGAAGAACGAGCTGGGCGGCCTGATCACCAAGGTGCAGGGCACTGGCCTGTTGTTCTCGTGCGAGCTGTCGCCGGAGTTCAAGTGCTACGGCGCGCACTCCATCGAGGAATACATGCGCGAACGCGGCGTGGGCGTGATCCACGGCGGCACCAACTCGCTGCGCTTCACCCCGCACTTCCTGGTGAGCAGCGACGAAGTCGACCTGGTTGTTTCGCACGTTCGCCAGGCCTTGCTGCACGGTCCGCGCAAGCTCAAGTCCGAAGCGGCATAAGCCACACCCGGAGCCAGCATCGCCCGCCCGACGGCGGCGATGCTGGCTGCTTCCCCGCATTGCGCCGCGTCCGCTTGATGCGGAAGCCCTGAAAACGCCACGGGCTTCGCAAAAACGAACGAAGCTGCGACTTCCTTCGCGAAACTGCCGCAATAACTTACTAGCCTCGTCCCCGATGGGTCCATCCCGGCCCCAGGTAAAGGGAGTGGTTAATGAAAGCTACGCACGTCCGGCGCGCCCTGGTGGCAGCGCTGCTCGTCATGCTGTCGGCGACTGCCGCACACGCAGACGATCTGAGCATCATCCAATTTCGAGTCCGTGGTCCGGCCGGCGGCAACGACGAATTCGTCGAGCTGTTCAACAGCGGCAGCAAGGCGCTGGACCTGTCCGGTTACAAGTTCAACGCATCCAACGCGAGCGGCACCACAGGCACACGCCTGACGCTGCCCAGCGGTACGTCCATTGGCGCGGGTTGTTATCTGTTGCTGGCCAACGGCGCCAGCGGTGGCTACTCCGGCAACGTGGCCGGCGACATCAAGTACAGCACGGGCGTCACCGATGACGGCGGCCTGGCCATCCTCAATGGCGCGGGCCAGTTGATCGACCAAGTGGGTCTGTCGGCCGGCTCGGCCTATCAGGCGAGTACGCCGTTAGCCTCTCTGGGCACCACCAACGCCGACAAGGGCTATGCCCGCAGCACCGACGCCGCCGGCCTGCCGCGCAACACCGGCAATAACCAGGCGGACTTCGTCGTCGTCTCGCCCACCACGCCGCACAACAGCACCAGCACCTGCGTGGTGATGGGCCAGTCGTTCTCCATCGCCGACGCCAGCGTCACCGTGCAAGGCGCCACCGACGTCAAGATGCCTTTCACCGTCACCCTCACTCAGCCCGCTCCGGCCGGCGGCGTGACCGTGCAGGCGACCACCCACGACAGCACGGCCACCGTTGCCAATGGCGACTACGACGCACTCGATACCACCCTGAAGATCGCCGAGGGCCAGACCCAGGCCAGCTTCAACGTGGTGGTGCACGGCCGCACCACGCCGAGCGACGACAAAGCGCTCGAAGTGAAGCTCAGTCAGCCGGGCGGCAACATCCCGCTGGCGCGCGACACTGCGCTGGGCGCCATCCTTTACAACATCCCGGTCGCCGCCGAGATCTGGCAGATCCAGGGTCGCGAACAGATTTCTCCGCTGGTCGGCAAGCCGGTGAAGACCACGGTCAACGTCGTCACCGCTGTCGGTCCCGCGGGTTTCACCATGCAGACGCCGGATGCACGCGCCGACGCCGATCCGCTCACCTCCAACGGCATCTACGTCTATACCGGCGGCAAGCCGACCGTGGCAGTGGGCGACGTGGTGGATGTGGATGCCACCGTCGACAACTACTACAACCTGCCCGAACTGAAGAACGCGACCGTCACCGTGAAGGCACACGGTAGCCGCCTGCCGGCGCCGGTGGTGTTTGGCGACAAGATCCCTTCGTCCAATCCCGACAAGCTGTCGTGCGGCGCCACCAACTTCCAGTGCTTCGTTGGCATGCGCGTGGTGATCGAGAACGGCATGATCAACACGGGCAACAAGCGTTTCAGCACGCAGCCGTATGCCGAAGTCAGCATCACGGCGAACGGCAAGCGTTCGTTGCGTCTGCCGGGAGTGCGCTACGGCGTGCCGGTGCCCGCGGGCGTGGAACTCCCCAACTGGAGCGGCAACCCCGAAGTGTTCAAGATGAATACGGCGGACTTCGGTGCCGTGCCGGCGAATACCCCGTTCGTGGCGGGCAGCACGTTCCGTGCAGAAGGTGTCATCTCGTACGACTTCGGCGCGTACACCTTTATCCCGACCAAGATCACGCTCAAGCGCGCTGCGGAGATGCCGCGTTCGGTGTCACCGACCGCCCCCTACGCACTGCGAATCGGCGCGTTCAACACCGAGCGTTTCTGCGACAGCGACTTCAACACCACCTTCACCTGCAGCGGCAACAGCAAGGAGCCGACCGCTGACGAGGTAGCCCTGAAGACGCAGCGTCTGTCGGCCTACATCGGCAGCGTGCTGAAACTGCCGGACGTGTTGTCGGTGGAGGAAGTAAAGAGCCTGTCAGTGTTGCAGGGCCTCGCCCAGCAGTTGAACGGCGAGTACCGCACCAAGTACCAAGCCTATCTGCTGCCGGGACATGACCCCAGCGGCATCAACGTGGGTTTCCTGGTACGCAGCGACCGCGTCCGTGTGGTGTCGGTACAGCAACTGGCAGCCGACGAAAACTGGAACGACAACGGGCAGACCGCCTTCGTGCACGACCACCCGCCGCTATTGCTCACCGCAGAGGCTCGTGGTGTGCGCTTCCAGGTGATCTCGGTGCACACCAAGGCGCGCACCAATGTCGACAAGGATGACGCTGGCGCCGTGCGTGACCGTCAGAAGCGTTTCCTGCAGGCATCCTCGCTGGCTCGTCAGGTGCAGAAGCTGCAGACCACCAATCCGTGGCAGCCACTGATGGTGGTGGGCGACTTCAATGCCTATCAGTTCAGCGATGGCTGGGTCGACGTGGTCGGGCTGATCTCTGGCAAGTACAAAGACAGCGAGAACCAGCTGAAACTCGGCAAGAACATCGTGCAGCCGGCGCTGTGGAATGCGGTGGAGTCGGTGCCGAAGAACGATCGCTATTCGTTCCTGTTCACCGAGAAGTTCGGGCCCATCCAGGGTTACACCCAGGCGGGCTCCGGCAACTCGGGGCGCGAAGTGCCGACCGTGCAGGTGCTGGACCATGCGCTGCTGAACTATGCCGCGCGACTTCGCTTCGTAGAAATGCAGTACGGCCGTGCCGACCTCGATGCACCGGCACAGACCGCCGCCGACGCTGTCACGGCCACTGACGCGCGCAAGGCGATCGGCGTGTCCGACCATGACGGCTTCGTGGTGGATCTGTTCGTGCCGGGCAAGCTGGGCCAACAGAAGCCCCGTGGCTACGACGAGCATCGGGACGATGACGACGATGACGACGGCAAAGGACACGGCTGGGGCCACTAAGCCCTAACCGTTGCCCACTGAAAAGCCACGCCCGGCGACGGGCGTGGCTTTTCTCTTTATGGCCCGTGACACCGTTCGCTTCCAGCACAGGGATATCAGGCTGCTGCATGGCTGAATGATCTGTAGCGCTGGCCTGGAATGACCCTCCCCGACGACCTGCCTGCAGGCATAGACTTGCGCCACCGGCACTCGCCGGTCATCAAGGAGGGTACCCGCATGTCTTCGCGTTTGAGCCTGATGGTAGCCAGCGTCGCGCTGGCCTTTGCCGCATCCACCGCTTTCGCCGCGCCCCAGGCCGCAACCAGCAGCGCGCCTGCCAAGAATGCACAGCAGCAACGCATGACTGACTGCAACAAGCAGGCGACGGGTAAGACCGGTGACGACCGCAAGACCTTCATGAGCAGTTGCCTGAAGGGCGAAAGCCCGGCCGCAGCGCCAACCAAGATGACGCAACAGGAAAAGATGAAATCCTGTAACGCCGACCCGCAAGCCAAGTCGCTCAAGGGCGACGCACGCAAGCAGTTCATGAGCACCTGTCTGAGCAGCCAGCCCAGCGCCGCTCACTAAAGCCCGAGCGTGTTGCGAGGGTGCCGGCCTTGGTCGGCACCCTTTTTTATTTGTGCTTAAGCAAGCCCTGCTATGCTGCGCACTCATTTTCCACTGGGATTCGCCGCCGACATGCGCCTCTAAGCCACTCCCTTGCCGACTGACACGCCGCCTTCGTGCGCGCGTTGCGTCTGGCTACGAGTGACAGGGCGGTCGACATCCCCGCGCGCTTTCGCGCAGACCCCCTGTCGTATGCCACTCCCCTACCGGAGGGTCTATGACAGCTATTGCCATACACGCACACCAACTCACTTTCGCGCCGCCCGGGCGCGATCCCGTATTCCAGGATCTGGACGTAACCTTTACTGTCGACCGCCATGCATTGGTCGGACGCAACGGCAGCGGCAAATCGCTGCTGGCGCGCATCCTCGCTGGTCAAGTCGCACCGACGCAGGGCAGCGTGGTCCGCCACATGGCACTCGACTACCTGCCACAGCGATGGCCAGTCTTCGCCGGAGGCGTGGCCGAGGCACTCGGCGTGAATCGCAAGCTGGATGCCCTGCAGCGCATCGAGTCAGGCAGCGTCGATCCGCTGGATTTCCAAACGATCGACGAGGACTGGGGCATACGCGAACGCCTGCGCCGCTGGCTCGACGAGGCCGGCGTGCCCGGTGATGAAACGCGCCCATGGGAAAGCCTCAGTGGTGGCGAACGCGTACGCCTGCGGCTGACCGCCATGTTCGAGCAGACACATCATTTCCTGATACTCGACGAACCCGGCAATCACCTGGACCGGCGCAGCCGTCACTGGCTACGTGAATGCCTGCGCATGCATATGGGCGGCTATTTGCTGATCAGCCATGATCGCGAATTGCTGGCGGATGCCCAGACCATCGATGACCTCTCCCCGCGCGGCATGCAGCGTTATGGCGACGGCTTCGCCGCGTACCTGACGCAGCGGGAGGCCGAAGCCGAGGCGGCGGAACAGCAGTTGGATCATGCGCGGCGCGAACAAAAGGCGCTTGATCGCCGGCAGCAACAAGATCGCGAGCGTCTTGAGCAACGCCAGCACAAAGCCGACCGCGAGCGCGGCAACGCCAACATCGCCACCATTCTGCTGGACCGTCGCAAGCAACGCTCGGAAGACACCGGAGCCCGCTTGCGCACCGCACAGCGATCACAACAAGAGCGACAGCGCGAACGACTGACTGAAGCACGGACACGCGTTGACTTGCATCGCTCCCAGCGATTCGACTTGGGCACGCTTCCGGCCACGCATGCGTCTTTGCTGCTCGAAGATGTGATCCTCCCGCACGGCCACGCCGAGCCCATCGATCTGCACCTCGCACCAGGTGAGCGCCTACATCTGTGCGGTGATAACGGCAGCGGCAAGTCGAGTCTGCTTGTCATCATCATGGGCCACCAGTCGCCACGTGCGGGGCGCATGCGGCGCGGCGCGCGCGTGCTGCTGATCGACCAGCACTACAGCCTGCTACAGGACGACCTGAGCGCACTGGACAACCTGCGCACGCTGTCACCCGGCCACACCCCCACGCGCTATCGCGAATACATCGCCGGCATTGGCCTGCGCGCCGAGCGGGCCGATTTGCCTGCCCGGCACTTGAGCGGCGGCGAGCGGGTGAAGCTGGCCTTGCTTGCGCTGGACAGTGCACTGGAGCCCTACGACCTGCTGCTGCTCGACGAACCGGACAGCCATCTCGACCTGGACAGCCGCCACCTGCTCGAACAGGCACTGGCCACCTATCGCGGTTCGCTGATCCTGGTGAGCCACGATGCCGCGTTGATCGAGCAGGCGGGCATCGAACGCCGCTTCCCTTTGCGCAAACCCCTCGCCCTCGTCACGCAGCGTGAGTGACAATTGCACGACCCACGCAGCCAGGTTTACCCATGAAGATCGTCGAAGTCCGCCATCCCCTGATCCAGCACAAACTCGGCCTGATGCGCCGCGCCGGCATCAGCACCAAGGAGTTCCGCGAACTCGCCTCTGAAGTGGCCTCGCTGCTTACCTACGAGGCCACCAAGGATCTGGAAACGGTCGAGCAGCACATCGAAGGCTGGGCCGGCCCGCTCACCGTGCATCAGATCAAGGGCAAGAAGGTCACCATCGTACCGATCCTGCGCGCAGGCCTGGGTATGTTGCCCGGCGTGCTCGACATGATCCCCGCCGCCAAGGTCAGCGTGGTCGGTCTGCAGCGCGATGAGGAAACGCTCAAGCCGATCACTTACTACGAGAAGCTCACCGGCCGCATGGACGAGCGCATTGCGATCATCGTCGATCCCATGCTCGCCACCGCCGGCACACTGGTCGCCACGGTGGACATGTTGAAGGCCGCCGGCTGCAAGCGCATCAAGGGGTTGTTCCTGGTCGCCGCGCCCGAAGGCCTCAAGCGTATCGAGGCGGCTCACCCGGATGTGGAGATCTACACGGCGTCCATCGACGAGCGCTTGAACGAGCACGGCTACATCCTGCCCGGCCTCGGCGATGCGGGTGACAAGATCTTCGGCACCAAGCAACTGCCCGCCAGCTAAGCGCCTTCACCGCACACCATCCAACAGCCCCGTCATCACTGGCGGGGCTTTTTTGTGGTCCGACGGAATGAGAAGTGCAGCACAAAAGTCATGGGGTCGACATCTTCCCGTGCGATCTTTGCCGCGCTTCCATGCCACCCCGAAATCACCATAACAATTTGAATTAGAAGAATATTTTTTTTGATTTATGGCTAAAGTTGCCGCGCGGGGAGCCGACAGCTCTTGCAGTACCCTCACCCCCGGATTCCCCCCATGTTCAAGCTATCCAAGCGGATCACCGGACTGACGCTACGTCAGCGCCTGTTGCTGCGCCTGTTGGCCATCGTGGCCTTGCTGGCGATCACCTGCGTGGCGGGTGTAGTGCAACTGCATCGCGCCGACACGCGTATCCAGGGTTTGGTGGAAGGCTCGCTCAGCCCGGTGGCCGATGTAGGCCGCGTGCAGAACGACTACAACAGCACCCTGCAGGTGCTGGTGCACGCCGTCATGTCCCAACTGCCCTCCGCCGTGGATGACGCCCACACGCGCATCCACGCGGATCGCGTGGATGGCGAGCGCCATTGGAAAGCGCTGCTCGACAGTGAACTGGCGCAGGAACAGGCGCAGACGCTCAAAGTGGCCGCCGCGCATCGCGCCGATGCCGACCGCGCGATCGATGAGACGCTCGCCTTGCTCGATGCCGGTCAGTTCGATATCGCCGGCCTCAAGCTCACCACCGAGGTGCAGCCGGCGTACGAGCCGCTGCAAAGCGATTTCGCCAATCTGTTCCAGGCTGCGCTGGCCAAGGGCAACCAGCAGGTGGGGATGCAGCATGCGGCGGACCGCGACGGCATGATCCTGTTGCTCGTCCTGCTGGGTGTGGCACTGGTCGTCACCATCGTGATGGACGGTGCACTGATGCGCTCGCTGATGCAGCGCCTGACCCGTGCCACCCACGTGGCCGAACGCATCGCTGCCGGTACGCTGGGCGAAGCGGTAGAAGCCGGCGCGAACGACGAACTAGGCAAGCTGCTGCGCGCACTGGCGTCGATGGATACACAACTCACCCGCGTGCTCACCCAGGTTCGCACGGGCGCGGCATCCGTGGGCGAACGCGCGCGCCGCCTTGCACAGGACAACGACGCGCTAAGCGAGCGCACGCAGGCCCAGGCCGCCAGCCTTGAAGAAACCGCCGCCTCGATGGCGCAGATGGCCGACACGGCTACACAGGGCGCCGGCCATGCCGATGGTGCAGCCTTGGCGGCACGCGACGCGCTGGCACACGCCGAGCACGGACGTCACGTGGCCAGCGAGGCCATCGACTCGATGCTCGCCATCGAAAAGGCCAGCCGCGATATCTCGGAAATCGTCGATCTGGTCGACAGCATTGCCTTCCAGACCAACCTGCTCTCGCTCAACGCGGCGATCGAAGCCGCGCAGGCCGGCGAGCGCGGCCGCGGCTTCGCCGTGGTAGCGACGGAGGTGCGGCAACTGGCGCGTCGCTGCGTCGATGCGGGCAAGGACATCCGCCGCCTGGTAGAGCGCAGTAGCGAAGCGGTCGACATCGCACGCGAGCGCGTGTCCCGTTCCGGCGAGGCGCTGGACGGTATCGTGTCCGGCATGGGCAGCATGTCCGAACGCGTCATGCAGATTTCTCGCACCAGCCAGTCGCAGGTCAGCGGCATCACCCAGATCAACCGCGCCGTCATGGAGATGGACGGCATCACCCAGGCGAATGCCGATCTAGTGGAAGACATCAACTTCACCGGGCGCGCATTGGCCACCGATGCTGACACGCTAATGCGGCAAGTCGCCTTCTTCCGTCTCCCCGAAAAGGGCGGCGATCATGGGACGGCGCACGACGCGCGTCCTCCATCCGCAATGACGCAAAACGCTCAGGCCATCGCGGCCTGACATCCAGCAGGGCATGTCAGTCAGTCTCGCTTACCAATACAAGCCGCACGCCATGCTCGAGCGCGCACTTCTCGCAGGAAGCCTTCGACCAGTCTTCCAGCCCGTGGTGCGCGTCGACACGCTCGAGGTTGTCGCGCACGAAGGTCTCAGCCGCTGCGCCTTCGCGCCGGGAAATATTTCCATCCTCGACCTGTTGGATCTGGCGCGCATGGAAGGTCGACTGGCGGAACTGGAGCTGCACGCCGCACGTACGCTCTGCAGCGCGTTCGAAGCCCAGGCGGCTCCGGGCCGTCTACTGGTGAACCTGAGCGCGCACGCGATTCTGCACGACTCGTTGCGGCCGGACGATGTGCTCGCGGCGCTGTCGTCGTGCGGCCTCGATCCGGCACGCGTAACCATTGAGGTGACCGAGCGCGACGTAGTGGAAAGCCCTGCCCGCCTTGCGCATGCACTGGGCTATCTGCGCGCGCACGGCATGCGCATCGCGCTTGACGACTTCGGCAACGGTCATTCCAACTTCGAGATGTGGAACGAGATCCACCCTGACGTGGTGAAGATCGATCGTTACCTGATCAATGGGCTGTCGCGCAGCGCGGGACGGCTCGCCATCGTGCGCTCGCTCTGCCAGGTCGCCGAGTCGCTCGGCACCGATCTGGTGGGCGAAGGCGTGGAAGACCCGGCAGATCTGCGTGTGATGCGCGACCTGGGTATTCCCTACGCGCAGGGCTTCCTGATCGGTCACCCTGCCGAACGTGCCGTGTACGAGGTCAGCTCCGAAGTCCGGCAGGTATTGCGCACCGCCGCCGTGCCGGTGCTGCCGCGCCCGCGCGGCCCCGTGACCCAGCGCCCGACCCAGGTAAGTCACCTGCTGATGGAAGCGCCGGCGGTGCTACCACGGCAGACGAATGATGAAGTCATGGCGCTGTTTGTGAAGCACCCAGAACTGCACGCCGTCGCCGTGGTGAAGGACGGCCACCCCATCGGACTGATCAATCGCCGGCTGGTCAACGAGCGCATGGCGCAACCCTTTGCACGCGAGCTGCTGGCGAGGAAGTCATGCACCGCGCTGATGAACAGTGCACCGCTGGTCTGCGACGAAAACCGCAGCCTGGAAAGCCTGGCCGACGTGTTGCGCGGTGAAGACCAGCGCTATCTGGCCGACGGCTTCATCGTCACCCGCAAGGGACACTATCTTGGCCTCGGCACCGGTGAAGCACTGGTACGCCGTGTGAGTGAGTTGCGCATTGAGGCGGCGCGCCACGCCAATCCGCTGACTTTCCTGCCGGGCAACATCCCCACCACGGAGCATTTGGAACGCTTGATCGACGGGGGTGACACGTTCACTGTCGTGCACGTGGACCTCACTGATTTCAAGCCCTTCAACGACCACTACGGCTACTCGCGTGGCGACGAGATGATCCGCCTGCTGTCGAGCCTGCTAAGCGAACACGTCGATCCGTCGCTTGATTTCGTCGGTCATATCGGCGGTGACGATTTCGTGGTGCTGTTCCAGAGCGGCGATTGGGAAGCACGCTGCCAGCGCATCATCGACGCCTTCAACGCGCGCTCGCCCCAATTGTTTGATGTGGACGACCTAGTCCACGGCGGGCTGCGTGGAAAGGATCGCCGGGGTGATCCTCAATTCTTCCCGTGCACCACCGTCGTGATGGGTGCGGTCGAACTGGCACCGCCACTGCCGCAGCGGGCGCAATCCATCGCCATGCTGGCCGCACGCGCCAAGCGCCAGGCCAAGCGTGCGCACGTCAGCCTGCACGTATTCCCCAAGCTCGCTGGGACCCCATGAAAAACCCCCGGTCGTTGCCGGCCGGGGGTTTGAGAAATCACCTGAGGGACGATCAGCCGCGGAAGCGGTCCGTGGCCTTCACCAGTTCAGAGATATTGCCGGGCTCGAACGCCGAGTGGCCGGCATCCTGCACGACGTGCAGATCCGCTTCTGGCCAGGCGCGGTGCAGATCCCACGCGCTGCGCATCGGACACACCACGTCGTAACGGCCCTGCACGATCACCGCCGGGATGTGACGGATACGTCCCACGTTGCGCAGCAACTGGTCGTCATGTTCGAAGAAGCCACCGTGCACGAAGTAATGGCACTCGATGCGCGCAAAGGCGAGCGCGAACTCGTCTTCACCGCTGGACTGGATGTGGCCTTCGTCCTGATACAGGTAGCTGGTCGCACCTTCCCACACCGACCATGCACGTGCAGCCTCGACGCGCACCACCGGATCGGTGCTGGTCAGGCGGCGATAGTAGGCACTCATCAGGTCACCGCGTTCGGCTTCCGGAATGGCGTGCAGGTAGGTCTCCCACGCATCCGGGTACAGCGCATCGCAACCCTTCTGGTAGAACCACTCCAGCTCCCAGCGACGCAGCATGAAGATGCCACGCAGGACGAGTTCGGTTACGTGCTCCGGATGCGTTTCGGCATAGGCCAGCGCCAGTGTGGAACCCCACGAACCGCCGAACACCTGCCAGCGATCGATACCTAGGTGCTTCCTGATGCGCTCGATGTCGTTGACGAGGTTCCACGTAGTGTTGTCATGCAACTCCGCGTGCGGCGTGGACTTGCCACACCCACGCTGATCGAACAGCACGATGCGGTACACCGCCGGATCGAAGAAGCGACGGCACTTCGGGTTAGTGCCACCGCCAGGACCGCCGTGCAGGAACACCACCGGTTTGCCGTTCGGGTTGCCACTCTGCTCGTAGTACAGCGTGTGCAGGTCCGAGACCTTGAGCATCCCGGTGTCATACGGCTCGATCTCGGGGTACAGGGTACGAAGTTCCTGCGACATGCTGGGGCTCCTGAAGCGAACGGGGACGGCTGTTTAGGCTAACACGCCGCCCCCTTTCGCCCGAACCGTCCAGCGGCCCGCCAGTAGCCCGGACAGGCGTTACGGCGCGCCCACGGTCAGCACGGTAAAGCTGTCCGGCTTGATGGCCGGGTGATGGCCTTCCTGCGCCGGGCCGGCCAGCGTGGCGGCCGACAAGTACAGGCGATGCAGCTTGGGATCGAGTGCCAACGTACGCGCGCTCGGCTGAGTGGGAATGGTCGCGGCCACGCTGTAGTGGTCGGCATCGTCCTGGTGTACGGCGGTGATGTTGCCGCTCTCGCCGTTGGAGCTGTACACCATGCCGGTGGCGTCGTCGAAGACCACCGCGTCCGAGCCCTCGCCGATGGCGACGCTGGTGACGACCTTACCCGCATCCGCGTCGCTCACCACCATCTGCTTGTTGTCGCAGACGGAGAAGAGCCGGTGGTGCTTGCGATCGATGGCCAGGCCGGACGGCGACTCACAGGTACCGAGCTTCCAAGTGCCCACGACCTTGTTCGTCGCCGTATCGATCTTGATCAGCTCGGCGGTGTCTTCGTTGTTCACGTAGATGTGGCCTGCTTCGTCCGTCGCCGCAAACTCCGGCTTGCCGGACAACGGCACCGTCGTGATCACGGTGTTGTTCGCCGGATCGATCACGCTGAAGGACTTGCCTTTGCCGTTGAAGGTGAAAACGTGCCTCGACATCGCATCGTAGGTAATCGCATCAGGCTTCTCGCCGGTGCCCTTGATGGTGGCGAGCACTGCCAGCGTGTTGAGATCGAACACCGTCACGGAAGCCGACTGGCCATTGCTGGTATAGCCACGATGCGTGGACGGGTCGAGCGCCACGCCATGCACGCCCTGCGTGCCCGGAATGGTGCCGACACGCTTGTTCTGGTCCACATCCACCACTTCCACGCGATCACCGCGCGTCACGAACAGGTGGCGGTGCTGCTCGTCGAAACTCAGGTAATCCCAGCCACCAGCGCCGCCCAGCGGCAGCTGCGAAATGACCTGGAACGGGGCCGCCTGTGGTGCGGCAAAAACATGCGAAGAACAGGCGGCGAACAGCGCGAGAGCAAGGACGTTGCGAAGGGGGCGGTGCATGGGAGACCTGTTGGTGACGGGGTCCCCAAAGCATGCAACGCGTGACTTAGACCTTGCTTACGACCACCCGCCTGAACCGATCAGATGAACAGCTTGCCCGGATTGAGCAGCCCCTTGGGATCGAACACCTGCTTCACGCCACGCATCAGGGCGATCTCCGCCTCGCTGCGCGTGCTGCCCAGGTAGGCGCGCTTCACCAGGCCAATGCCGTGCTCGGCGGAGATGCTGCCGCCGTGGCGCTGCAAGGTGTCGGCGAGCAGCTTCGTGACATGCTCGCATTGAGCGATGAAGTCGCTGTCAGAAAGATCATCCGGACGCAGTACGTTGATGTGCAGGTTACCGTCGCCGATATGCCCGAACCACACCACATCAAAGTGCGGATACTCCTGTCCAAGTAGTGCCTGGATCTCGTGCAGGAACACTGGCAGCGCGCTGATGCGCAGCGAGATGTCGTTCTTGTACGGGCGATGTGGCGCAAGGCTTTCGGTAATGCCCTCGCGCAGGCGCCACAGCGCAGCGGCTTGCGCTTCGCTCTGCGCGATCACGCCATCGCTGATCCAGCCGTGATCCACGCCGTACTCGAACGCGGCGAGTGCGGCATCCTGTGATGACTCGTCCGCATCGAATTCAGTAACGACGTAATAGGGGTGATCCCCATCGATAGCGCGCTGCGCGCCGTGTGCCAGCACGTGGCACAGCGCCACATCGGTGAAGAACTCGAATGCCTGTAGCGTGAGACGGGAACGGAACAGCGCGAAGACTTCCATCAGCGCGTCCATGTTCGGCAATGCCAGCAGCATCACCTGCGAAGCCGGCGGCGGATCGGTGAGCCGCAACGTCGCCTCGACGACGACGCCGAGCGTCCCTTCCGAGCCAATCATCAACTGCCTCAGATCGTAGCCGCTGGAGTTCTTGATCAGGCCGCGATTGAGTTGCAGCAATTCGCCATTGCCGGCGACCACCGTGAGGCCAGCGATCCACTCCCGCGTATTGCCATAACGGATCACACGGATGCCGCCCGCATTGGTGGCGATATTGCCGCCTATGGAACACGAGCCGCGCGCGGCGAAATCCACCGGATAGATCAGCCCTTGTTCCTTCGCCGCTTCGTGCACGGCATGCAGCGTCATGCCTGCCTGTACCGTAAGCGTGCGATCCACGGCGTCGAAAGCGAGCACGCGATTCATGCGTTCCAGGCTCAACACCAGTTCGCCATGCGCCGCGACCGCGCCACCGGAAAGGCCCGTGCGGCCGCCCGATGGAACCACGGCGACGCCCTGCTCATTAGCCCAGCGCACGATGCCCTGCACCTCGGCAACGTCGCCTGGCAACGCGATAGCCAGCGGCGCGGGTGTCCAGCGGCGCGTCCAGTCACGGCCGTAGTGCTCCAGGTCGGCCGGATCGGTCAGCAGGCGAAGGTTGGGCAACCGAGCGGCAAGCGCGGCCAGTCGAGCGTCAGTCATGTGGTGTTCCCCGGAGTGCCCTGCAAGCCTGCCAGCGCAGCCTTGCATCGTCCAGTGTTGCGACGCCGCAAAAGCGCTTCAAGGTCTGGCATAGTGACCGGGTCATCCACCGCGCCATGGCCCATGAAGACCTCGTTCCCGAAACAAGACATCAAGGTGCTCCTGCTGGAAGGCGTCAGCCGCAGTGCCGTCGAAAGCTTCCACCGCGCCGGTTATAGCCAGATCGAATACCACGAAAAAGCCTTACCGGAAGCGGATCTCAAGGCCCGCATCGCGGAAGCGCACATCGTCGGCATCCGCTCGCGCACTCACCTGACGGATGAAGTACTTCAGCAGGCTAAACGGCTAATTGCCGTGGGCTGCTTCTGCATTGGCACCAATCAGGTGGACCTGGGCAGTGCGCGCCGGCTCGGCGTGCCGGTATTCAACGCGCCCTACTCCAACACGCGCAGCGTCGCGGAATTGGTTATCGCTGAAACTATTATGCTGCTGCGCGGCATCCCCCAGAAGAACGCTCTGTGCCATCGCGGCGGCTGGACCAAGTCGGCGGCCGGCAGCTTTGAGGTCCGCGACAAGGTGCTGGGTATCGTTGGCTACGGCCACATCGGCACGCAGGTCGGCGTACTGGCCGAAAGTCTGGGCATGCGGGTGATCTTCTACGACATCGAATCCAAGCTTTCGCTCGGCAACGCGCGGGCGGCGGATAGTCTCGAGGACCTGCTCGAGCGCGCCGATGTCGTCACCCTGCATGTGCCAGAGACGCCCTCAACGCAGCTGATGATCGGTAGCCGTGAACTGTCCCGCATGCGCAAGGGTTCGCTGCTGATCAATGCCTCTCGTGGCACCGTCGTGGATATCGACGCCTTGGCCGCAGCCTTGCGCGCGGAGCATCTGGCCGGCGCGGCGGTGGACGTGTTCCCGGTGGAACCGAAGGGCAACGACGATGCCTTCGTGTCGCCACTGGTGGGGATGGACAACGTCATCCTCACCCCGCATATCGGCGGCAGCACGCTGGAGGCGCAGGACAATATCGGCATCGAAGTCGCCGCCAAACTGGTGCGCTACAGCGACAACGGCTCCACCCTGTCAGCGGTGAATTTCCCGGAGGTATCGCTGCCGGAGCACCCGCGCAGCCGCCGCCTGCTGCACATCCACCGCAACGTGCCCGGCATACTTTCGCGCATCAACGAGCTGTTCTCTGCCGGCAACATCAATATCGATGCCCAGTTCCTGCAGACGGACGGCGAAGTGGGCTACGTGGTGATTGATGTGGCCGCCGACGAGAAACAATCGGCCGAACTGAAAGACCAGCTAGCAGCCATCTCGGGCACGCTGCGTAGTCGCGTGCTCTACTGAGAGCCGAGAAACCCACGGAAACAAAAACGGCGCCCCAGGCGCCGTTCTGCTATCTGTTGCCGAATTGGTCGGGACGGCGGGATTCGAACCCACGACCCTCTGCCCCCCAGGCAGATGCGCTACCAGGCTGCGCTACGCCCCGACGATACGGCAAGAGGACAAGTCTACCAGCTTGGCTGGTAGTACCGGAAGCCTCGGATGAAACTCAGCGGCGCAGCAGCGCCAGCACTTCTTCCAGTTCCATGCGCACCTGGCGCACGATCTGGTGGGAAATGCTTGATTCCATGCGCGCCTGCGGACCTTCCAGACGGGCACGGGCACCCGTGATGGTGAAGCCTTCGTCGTATAGCAGGCCACGAATCTGACGGATCATCAGTACATCGTGACGCTGATAGTAGCGACGGTTGCCGCGACGTTTGACGGGATTGAGTGCGGGAAATTCCTGTTCCCAATACCGCAGCACGTGCGGCTTGACGCCACACAGTTCGCTCACCTCACCGATCGTGAAGTAGCGCTTCGCCGGGATCGCCGGCAGCTCGGTGTTATTCCCTTGGTCCAGCATAGCCCTCGACTCGCACCTTGAGTTTCTGACCCGGTCGGAACGTCACCACACGACGAGCGGAAATAGGAATCTCCTCGCCCGTCTTGGGGTTGCGCCCCGGCCGCTGGTTTTTCTGACGCAAGTCGAAGTTGCCGAAACCCGACAGCTTCACCTGCTCGCCCTTTTCCAACGCCTCGCGGACGACCTCGAAGTAGGCGTCTACGAATTCTTTTGCCTCACGCTTGTTGAGGCCTACCTCAAGAAAGAGGCGCTCGGCCATCTCCGCTTTGGTCAGCGCCATCTTATCCTCGCAACTTCGCCTTGCATGCCATCTCCAACGCTACGACTGCTTCGCGAATGTTACGGTCAGCGTCGTCGTCAGTAAGCGTGCGTGAAGCGTCCTGTAAAATCAAGCCCATAGCGAGACTCTTTCGGCCTACTTCGACTCCCTTGCCGCTGTAACGGTCGAATAGGCACAGCTCTTTCAGCTGGCCGCCCAAGGTCTTCCGGACTACCTGCTCAATCTGTGACCAGGTCACCTCTTCTGGCACATCAACCGCGATATCGCGGCGAACGGACGGGAACCGGGGCACAGGCTGTGCCTTGGGCAGGCGACGGGCCAGCACTGGCTCCAACGCCAGCTCCAGCACATGGACATCGGCGCCGAGGTCCAGGGCTTTAGCCAGCTGGGGGTGCAGCGCACCAAGGAAGCCCACCGTGTTGCCGTCGCGGGTTACGCGGGCACCGCGACCCGGATGCAGCCAACCCGGCAGCCCATCGGCGTGGATGGCCCAACGCTCCGGCTCGCCACCCCAGGCGATCAGGGCGTCGAGGTCGCCCTTCAGGTCATGGAAGTCGAGCGAGCGGGATGCTTCGCCCCACTGCTCCGCATGAGCCGTGCCGCAAGCGACGATGGCCAGCATCGGCGTTTCGGTCGGCGCGTCCTTGCGGGCGGCCGCCTCCGCATCAATGCGGAAGGTGCGACCCAGTTCGAACAGGCGCACGCGTTCCTGCTGGCGGGCGCGGTTGTGCGAGAGCGCAACGATAAGGCCCGGAAGTAGCGAAGGACGCATCACGGCAAGATCCGCCGACAGCGGATTGGCCAACGGCACCAACTGCTCGGTCATGCCCCAGCGCTGAAGCACGTCGTGACCGATGAAAGCGAGGTTCACCGCCTCGTAATAAGCACGTGCGGCCAGCTGTTCGCGCACGGCCAACTCGTTGAGGCGGCCCTCCGGCTCAGCGGCCAGCGTCAGCGCGCCGGCCGGCGTATGCGTCGGAATGTTTTCGTAGCCGTGGATGCGCGCGACCTCTTCGATCAGGTCTTCCTCGCGCTCGATATCGAAACGACGGCTCGGCGCGGTGACTTTCCAGCCATCGGCCTGCAGCTCGACCTTCATGCCCAGCGCCGTGAAGATGCGTACCACCTCGGCATCGGCGACGGTCAGGCCCAGCACACGGGCCAAACGCGCACGGCGCAGCAGGATCGGCTCAGGCGATCGCAGGTGTTCCGGCAGGGTGACGTCCACCAACGGGCCGGGCACGCCGCCGGCAATATCGAGGATCAATCGCGTGGCGTATTCAACGGCAATGCCCGGCAGCTCTGGATCGACGCCTCGCTCGAAGCGATGCCCTGCATCCGTGTGCATACCTAGCTTGCGGCTGCGGCCGATGATGGCCGAGGGAATCCAGTGGGCTGCCTCGAGAAACACGTTGCGCGTGGTCTCAGTGACGCGCGTCTCCGAGCCACCCATGATGCCGCCCAGTGCCACCGCCCGAGCGCCCTTGCCGCCGACGCTGTCGGAAACAACGAGGAAATCGTCGCTCAGCTCAACGGTGCGGCCATCGAGCAGTGCCAGCTTCTCGTTCGCGCGAGCCGGGCGGACGACGATGTCGCCTTCTAGCTTGTCCTTGTCGAACGCGTGCATCGGCTGGCCAAGTTCCAGCATGACGTATTGCGTGACATCAACAAGGAAGCTGATCGGGCGCAGGCCACTGCGGCGCAGGCGTTCGGCCATCCAAACCGGTGTCGACACGCTCGCGTCGACGTTGTCGATGACACGCCCGACAAAACGCGGTACGCGCTCACCCGCACCGAGTACAACCTGCATGGCTGCCTCGTTCTGCGCCGGCACAGCCTGGGCATCCAGCGGAATGACTTCACCACCCAACGCGGCGGCGACATCGAAAGCGATGCCACGCACGCTGAAGCAATCGGCGCGGTTGGGCGTGAGTTTGATTTCGATACTGGCGTCCGGCAAGCCGAGATACGTCGCCAGCGGTGTACCTACCTTCGCATCGGCCGGGAGTTCAAGCAGGCCGGACGCATCCGGATCGATGCCCAGCTCCTTGGCCGAACAAAGCATGCCGAACGATTCGACGCCACGCAGCTTCGCCGCCTTGATGGCGATGCCGCCCGGTAAGGTGGCACCCACCGTCGCCAGCGGCGCCACGAGGCCCGGGCGCGCGTTGGGCGCGCCGCAGACGATCTGCACGGTGCCGTTGCCGGTGTCCACTTCACACACCTGCAGGCGATCTGCCTCGGGATGCTTCTGGGCGCTGACGATGCGGGCCACGACCACGCCGTCGAGCGAGTCGCCCAGCGCGGTGACGTCTTCAACCTCCAGACCGATCGCCGTTAGCGTCGCGGAAAGTTCGTCACGCGATGCCTTCGTCGGCACATGGTGACGCAGCCAGTTTTCGGAGAATTTCATGCGTATCGGTTCCTGCTGCGTTTACGCGAACTGCTTGAGGAAGCGCAGGTCGTTCTCGAAGAACGCGCGCAGATCGGAGACGCCGTAGCGAAGCATCGCAAAACGCTCCACACCCAGGCCGAACGCGAAGCCGGTGTAGCGCTCCGGGTCGATGCCGCAATTCTTCAGCACGTTAGGATGCACCATGCCGCAGCCCAGCACTTCCAGCCAACGCGTGCTGCCGTCCTCCGCATCCCAGCGGATGTCCACTTCGGCCGAGGGCTCGGTAAAGGGGAAGTAGCTCGGACGGAAACGCATTTCGAAATCACGCTCGAAGAACGCACGGATGAATTCAGCCAACGTGCCCTTGAGGTCCGCGAAGCTGGACGTCTCGTCAACCAGCAGGCCCTCGATCTGATGGAACATCGGCGAGTGGGTCTGGTCCGAGTCGCTGCGATAGACCTTTCCCGGCGCGATGATGCGGATAGGCGGCTGGCGGCCCTGCATAGAGCGCACCTGCACTGGTGAGGTGTGCGTACGCAGCAGGCGACCGTCGCCAAAATAGAAGGTGTCGTGCATGGCGCGCGCCGGATGGTGCAGCGGGAAGTTCAGCGCCTCGAAGTTGTGCCAGTCGTCCTCGATCTCCGGACCATCGGCTCGCCGGTAACCCAGGCGTGAGAAGATGGCTGTGATGCGCTCGAGCGCACGCGTGATCGGGTGGATGCCGCCGCGTTCGCCATTGCGACCCGGCAGCGTGATGTCGATGGTTTCCGAGGCCAGGCGATGATCAAGCTCCGCCTGCTCGAGCACCTGCTTGCGCGCGGCGAGCGCGTCGGCCAGGCGATCCTTGATGCGGTTGACCTCAGCGCCGCGCGCCTTGCGCTCGTCCGGCGAGAGTGCGCCCAATGCTTTCAGCGCGGCCGTGACAATACCGCTCTTGCCCAGCAGGCTAACGCGCAGCGCGTCGAGCGCCTCCAGCGTATCGGCCTTGTCGATATCGGCCAGCGCGGCTACCGCGCGGCTATCCAGGTCATCCATCGATGCGACTCTCGCTTTATTCCCTCTTCCCACTGGGGAGAGGGCTAGGGTGAGGGGCCGCTCTAGCGATATCGCCCGATCGAAGCGCGCTTCGTGCTTCGATTGAAAACCGTGGCAAGACGTCTCCCCTCACCCCGGCCCTCTCCCCAGTGGGGAGAGGGAGCAACATCGCGAGCTGCCCAAACAAAAACGGGGAGGAGGCTGGTGGCCTCCTCCCCGCTTGATCACATCATATCGTCAGTGCGCAGTGCGCAAGACGATCAAGCGGCCAGACTGGCCTTCGCCTTCTCTGCGATCGCGCCGAACGCCTTGATGTCGTGCACGGCGATGTCCGCCAGCACCTTGCGGTCGACAGTGATGCCGGCCTTGGCGAGACCGTTGATCAGACGGCTGTACGACAGGCCGAACTGGCGAGCCGCAGCGTTGATACGGACGATCCACAGAGCGCGGAACTGACGCTTGCGCTGCTTGCGGCCGATATAGGCGTACTGACCAGCCTTGATGACGGCCTGGTTAGCAACGCGGAAGACTTTGCGACGGGCGTTGTAGTAACCCTTCGCGCGGCCAATGATCTTTTTGTGACGACGACGGGCGGTAACGCCACGCTTTACACGAGCCATGGTTTATCTCCTCGCCTTACAAGTACGGCAACATGCGTGCTACACCCTTGGTGTCGCAAGCTTTGACGTGGTTGGTGGCACGGAGACCGCGCTTACGCTTGGTCGACTTCTTGGTCAGGATGTGCGACTTGAAGGCGTGACCGGCCTTGAACTTGCCCGACGCGGTTTTGCGAAAACGCTTCGCAGCCGCCCGGTTGGTCTTGATCTTGGGCATGGGAATGCTCCTTGATGGGGCTAGGCCCCGGTTTCTGACTGATGTGGCGGCGCTTTGAAGCGCTCTTTCCGTCCTGCCAGCATCGGTTCACGACCCGTCCTGGTGGGTCGAACCGGCGATTATACGCAGGAAATCAGGGTTTTGCTAGCGCTGAGCGCGCGCCCCGGAAAGGTGACGGAGAAAGCCCAGTGCCGCGAAATACCCAAAAGAAAAAGCGGCCCACTGGCCGCCTTTTCTTTAATTTACAGAAACTTACTTCTTCTTCGGCCCGATCATCATGACCATCTGACGACCTTCCAGGCGGGGGAAAGACTCCACCACACCGTTCTCGCCGACATCTTCCTGGATCTTCCTGGCCAGATTCTGGCCCAGATCCTGATGGGACATTTCACGGCCGCGGAAGCGGATGGTGACCTTGACCTTGTCGCCCTCTTCGAGGAAGCGAAGCATGTTGCGCAGCTTGATCTGGTAGTCGCCCACGTCCGTGACCGGACGGAACTTCACTTCCTTGATTTCAACCTGCTTTTGCTTCTTCTTGGCCGCCTGGGCCTTCTTCTGGGCTTCGAACTTGAACTTACCGTAATCCATGATGCGGCAGACCGGTGGGTCGCCGTTCGGCTGGATCTCGACCAGGTCCATGCCCGCCTCTTGAGCCAAGGCCAGTGCCTCGTCGCGGGTAAGGATGCCTAGCTGTTCCGAATCTGCGCCGATCACGCGAACGCGCGGGACGCGGATCTCAAGGTTACGGCGATTGCCCTTTGTGTCGGTGGTAGCGATACCACAATCCTCCAGAAGAGTTCTTAAAAGTGCCGGCCCGCGCGCTTAGCGACGGGTCTCGGCTTCCAGGCGTTCGATAAACGCGACCAACGGCATGCTGCCGAGGTCTTCGCCCGAACGCGTACGCACGGAAACGGCCCCTGATTCCTTCTCGCGATCTCCGACCACCAGCAGGTAAGGGACTTTCTGCAACGTATGTTCGCGGATTTTATAGCCGACCTTCTCATTGCGCAAATCGGCGTGAACCCGGAAACCTTTATCGACAAGGGTTTGCGCTACTTCGCGGACATAATCGGCCTGAGCGTCCGTAATACTGAACACGGCGGCCTGCAGCGGGGACAGCCAAGTGGGCAGCAGACCGGCATGATGCTCGATCAGGATACCAATGAAACGCTCCATCGACCCCACAATGGCACGATGCAGCATGACTGGGTGACGGCGCTGTGAACTCTCGTCCACGTACTCGGCGCCCAGGCGCTCGGGCATCATGAAGTCCACCTGCATGGTACCCACCTGCCAGGCGCGGCCGATGGAGTCCTTCATGTGGTACTCGATCTTGGGGCCGTAGAAGGCGCCCTCGCCCGGCAGCTCCTCCCACTTGACGCCAGCGGCGCCCAGCGCGGCGCGCAAGGCCTCTTCGGCGCGATCCCATACCTCATCACTGCCAATACGCTTGTCCGGACGCAGCGCGATTTTCAGCGCGATGTCCTCGAAGCCGAAGTCGTCGTACACCTTCATGGCCTGCTGGTGGAAGGCCGTCACTTCGGACTCGATCTGCGCTTCCGTGCAGAACACGTGGCCATCGTCCTGCGTGAAGGCGCGCACGCGCATGATGCCGTGCAGCGCGCCCGAGGGCTCGTTGCGATGGCAGGCACCAAACTCGCCGTACCGCACCGGCAGGTCGCGGTAGCTATGTAGGGACGTGTTGAAGATCTGCACGTGACCCGGGCAGTTCATCGGCTTCAGGGCATACGTGTGCTTCTCCGACTCGGTGAAGAACATGTTTTCCTGGTAGTTGTCCCAGTGACCGGACTTCTTCCACAACGACACGTCCAGCACCTGCGGGCAGCGCACTTCCTGGTAGCCGCTCTGGCGGTACACGCGGCGCATGTACTGCTCCACCTGCTGCCAGATCGCCCAGCCCTTGGGGTGCCAGAACACCATGCCCGGGCCTTCTTCCTGCTGATGGAAAAGGTCGAGAGCCTTGCCGATCTTGCGATGGTCGCGCTTCTCGGCTTCCTCCAGCTGGTGCAGGTAGGCCTTCAGATCCTTGTCGTTGAGCCACGCCGTGCCGTAGATGCGCGTGAGCATCGCGTTGTTGGAATCGCCGCGCCAATACGCGCCGGCCACCTTCATCAACTTGAAAGCGCGCAGCTTGCCCGTGTTGGGCACGTGCGGGCCACGGCAGAGGTCGATGAAATCGCCCTGCGAATACAGGGACAATTCCTCATTGGCAGGGATGCTCTCGATGATCTCGGCCTTGTACTCCTCGCCCAGACCGCGGAAAAAGCTCACCGCCTCATCGCGCGACTTCACGCTACGCGTCACCGGCAGCGCTTCCTTGACGATCTTTTCCATCTCCGCCTCGATCTTGACCAGATCGTCGGGCGTGAACGGGCGCTCATAGGCGAAGTCGTAGAAGAAACCGTTGTCGATCACCGGACCAATGGTGACCTGCGCGCCCGGATACAGGCGCTGCACAGCCTGCGCCAGCAGATGCGCGGTGGAGTGGCGAAGGATATCCAGCGCCTCCGGGCTCTTCTCCGTGACGATTTCGAGACTGGCGCTGTTCTCGATGGGAAAGCTGGCATCGACCAGCTTGCCGTTCACCTTACCGGCGAGAGTCGCCTTGGCCAGGCCGGCGCCAATGGAGGCAGCTACGTCCTGCACTGTCACCGGATGGTCGAACGGGCGCTTGCTGCCGTCGGGTAGCGTGATTTCAATCATGTTCGCACCTAAAAAAGACGTCCCAAAGGAACGTGCTCTATTTGAAGAGTCCGGCCATGGATGGCCAGTTTGTCCTTGCCTGCCTGGATGGCAGACAAAAATAAAGAGCGCCACGCGCCCTTTGTGTGAAACAAGGCGTGGCTCGAATCAGCGTTGGAAGGTGGTAGTTGCCATGTCACACGCTCGACCGGCGCTCGAAGCGCGGGCCACCTTGTCTCCGGGTGGGTACGTACGGAACGCTAGTTTAGCCCATCGAGCGATGTCAAATCAGCCAGCGCCGACTCTGTCTCAATATCGGCAGCGATAGAATGCCCGCCCCGTCGACCCCCGAGGTTTCCGCATGCGCATTCTCGTCACCGGCACAGCCGGCTTCATCGGCTCCGCCCTTGCCGAGCGCCTGCTGGCGCGCGGCGACGAGGTCTATGGCATCGACAACCACAACGACTACTACGACCCCGCGCTGAAAGAGGCCCGACTCGCTCGCATCGCCAACCACGCCAACTACACGCATCTACGGGCCGATCTGGCCGATGCCGAGGCGGTGAACCGCGCCTTTGCGAACTTCCAGCCCCAGCGCGTGGTGAACCTGGCCGCACAAGCGGGCGTGCGCTACTCGCTGAAGAACCCACAGGCTTACGTGCAAAGCAATCTCGTGGGTTTCGTGAACGTCTTGGAGGCCTGCCGCCATGGCAAGGTCGAGCACCTCGTCTATGCATCCTCCAGCTCTGTCTATGGCGCCAACCGCAAGATGCCCTTCGGTATCGAGGACGCCGTCGACCATCCCGTCAGCCTGTACGCAGCCAGCAAGAAAGCCAACGAGCTGATGGCGCATACCTACAGCCACCTGTACGACCTGCCCACCACGGGCCTGCGCTTCTTCACCGTGTACGGCCCCTGGGGCCGCCCCGACATGTCGCCCATGCTGTTTGCCGACCGCATCAGCCGCGGCGAGCCGATCGATGTCTTCAACTACGGCAACCACAGCCGCGACTTCACCTTCATCGACGACATCGTCGAAGGTGTGATCCGCACGCTCGATCACGTCGCCCGACCAGATGCCGGCTACGACGCTCTGCGGCCGAACCCGGGCACGTCGAGCGCGCCTTATCGCGTCTACAACATCGGCAACGACCAGCCGGTGCAGCTGCTGCGCTTCATCGAGCTGATGGAGCAGCACCTCGGTCGCACGGTGGAAAAGCGCCTGCTACCCATGCAGCCGGGCGATGTGCCGGATACCTGGGCCGATGTCTCGGCCCTGCGCCGCGACGTGGGTTACGCACCGAGCACGACGATTGAGGAAGGCGTGGCGCGCTTCGTGGCCTGGTACAGGGAATACTTCCAGCGCGGGGAGTAACCACTGCTCAGCATCACGGTGGGAGCGCACGCGCTGCGTCCCATAAGAAATGCAACGAATGATCAGAACGGCTTGGCGATCACCAGGAACACGATGCCAAGCAACACCAGCACGGGCAGCTCGTTCATGATGCGCAACGTCTTTGACGAAGGCAGCGAACCACCCTTCTCGCTACGCTTGAGCAAGCGCCCGGTCCAGCCGAAATAAATCAGCATCAACACCACCAGCGTCAGCTTGGCGTCGATCCAGTGCAGCGACGCCACCACGTTCGGCAACGCTTGAGGAAACACGCGCCAGCCCTCCCAAAGCGCCAGCCCGAACAGAAACGCGATACCGAACATGTTGTGCCCGAAGCGATACAGGCGACGCCCCATCAGGATCAAGCGTGCCTTGACCGCCGGCTCGTCGCCCACCTCGGCGATATTCACGAGAATACGCGGCAGGTAAAAGACGGTAGCCATCCATGCGATGACGAACACCACGTGGAAGCTCTTGACCCAGAGATACGTCATCACGGTTCCCTCAAGCAAACGGTAAGCGCAACGGGATGGCAGGACCGCCTCGTTGCGAGTGGCGATAGTCGGCCAAGGATCAAACCGGGACTCGCATTGCGTCAAGGAATGCACACGGTGCGCGGCAACATGTCCTGATGAGTCAACCGCCACCACCGACGCGCCCGGCCATAAACCAGGCACAAAAAAAGGAACCCTTTCGGATTCCTCTTCTTGGTTCCACGCAGTACGCGGAAACTGAATTGGTGGGCGGTACAAGGATCGAACTTGTGACCCCTACCATGTCAAGGTAGTGCTCTACCGCTGAGCTAACCGCCCGGTTCTCGCCGGCATGCCGTGCGAGCCGCGCAGTATACGTGCTCCATGGGCCGGGGACAACCACCCCAGCAAAGCCCGGCTCAACCGGCCCGTTCGCGGAGCTTGTGGATCCGATCGCGCAGGCGGGCCGCCTCTTCGAACTCCAGATTCTCGGCGTGCTTGTACATCTGCGCCTCCAGCTTCTTGATCATGGCCGAGGCCTGGTCTGCGCTCAGGGCAGCGTAATCGGCGCCATTCTCCGCGACGGCCATAGCCCCCTGGCGCTCGCCACGTCGACCGCGACCACGCGTCGGCGATTCGCTGCGGGCACCTTCCATGATGTCGGCAATACGTCGCACCACCGACTGAGGTGTGATGCCGTGGGCCTCGTTGTACTCCTGCTGCTTTTCTCGGCGCCGCGCCGTCTCGTCCATCGCCGCCTTCATGGAGCGGGTGATGTTGTCGGCGTAAAGGATGGCCTTGCCGCGCACGTTGCGCGCGGCACGACCGATGGTCTGGATCAGCGAGCCAGTGGAGCGCAGGAAGCCTTCTTTGTCGGCGTCGAGGATCGCCACCAGCGAGACCTCAGGCATATCCAGGCCCTCGCGCAACAGGTTGATGCCAACCAGCACGTCGAACTCGCCCAGGCGCAGATCCCGAATGATCTCCACGCGCTCCACGGTCTCGATGTCCGAATGCAGGTAGCGCACCTTCACGCCATGATCGCTGAGGTACTCCGTGAGGTTCTCGGCCATACGCTTGGTCAGCGTTGTGACGAGGACGCGATCCCCCATCGCCACGCGCTTGTGCACTTCGCCCAGCAAGTCGTCGACCTGCGTGCGCACAGGGCGTACTTCCACTTCCGGATCGATCAGGCCGGTGGGGCGCACCACTAGCTCAACGACGGCGTCGCCCGACTTCTGCAACTCGTAATCACGCGGCGTGGCTGACACGTAGATCGAACGCGGCGCACGCGCTTCCCATTCCTCGAAGCGCAGCGGACGATTGTCCATCGCCGATGGCAAACGGAAACCGAATTCCACCAGCGTCTCCTTACGCGATCGGTCGCCCTTGTACATGGCGCCCAACTGCGGAATGGTGACGTGTGATTCGTCGATTACGAGCAACGCGTCGGCCGGTAGATAGTCGAATAGGGTCGGCGGCGGCTCACCGGGACCACGTCGTGTCAGATGCCGTGAGTAATTTTCGATGCCTTGGCAGTAGCCGACCTCGGTCATCATCTCGAGGTCGAAGCGCGTGCGCTGATCCAAACGCTGTGCCTCGACAAGCTTGTTGTCCTTGTAGAGCTGCTCCAACCGATCTTTCAGCTCGACCTTGATGGTCTCGATGGCGTTCAACACGCTCTCACGCGTGCTGGCGTAGTGCGTACGCGGATAGACCGTGTAGCGTGGGACTTTGCGAATCGTGTCTCCCGTCAACGGATCGAACAGCGACATGTTTTCCACTTCGCCGTCGAACAGTTCGATGCGCAGCGCCTCGGTTTCCGATTCGGCGGGAAACACATCGATGATCTCACCGCGCACGCGGTACGTGCCGCGACGCAGATCCATCTCGTTGCGTGTGTACTGCAACTCAGTGAGCTGGTGAATCAGCGCGCGCTGATCGATGCGTTCGCCCTTGGCGAGGATCAGGCGCAGCGAGAGGTAATCCTCCGGATCGCCCAGGCCGTAGATGGCCGACACCGTGGCAACGATGATCGAGTCCTTGCGCGACAACAGCGCCTTGGTGGCGGCCAGGCGCATCTGCTCGATGTGGTCGTTGATCGAGGCGTCCTTCTCGATGAAGGTATCGGACGCCACCACGTACGCTTCGGGCTGGTAGTAGTCGTAATAACTGACGAAGTATTCCACCGCGTTATGCGGAAAGAATTCCTTGAACTCGCCGTAAAGCTGCGCCGCCAGCGTTTTGTTGGGCGCAATCACGATGGTCGGCCGTTGCACCTGCTCGATGACGTTGGCGATGGTGTAGGTCTTGCCCGAGCCGGTGACGCCCAGCAGTGTCTGCGCCGCCAGACCGGACTCGAAGCCCTCGCTGAGCACGCGGATGGCCTCGGGCTGATCACCGGAGGGCTTGTAGGGGGAGACGAGTTCGAAGCGGTCTGTCATGGCGTTCTACATGCGGTCGCGTCTTGGCATTTTAAATCAGCCTGCTGACAGGACCTGTCAGCAGGCTATGACATCGACCCAAGGCCTGGGATGACTGAACATCCCTGACGCCCTGGCTAGGCTCATGGTCTCCAGCGACTGGGCAGTTCATGTGCGAATTCAAAGGGAAAGGGCCCATCGGCAGCCAGGGGCCGGATTTACCCTGATCGAGAGCATCGTGGTACTGGCCATCATCGCTGTGCTCCTGTGTATCGCCATCCCCTCCTTCAGCCGGATGCTGGCCCGCCATCGCGTCGTCACGGCCCAACTGGAGCTGATCGCGTCGCTTCAACACGCGCGCAGCCTGGCGATCACCAGCGGGCGCCGCATCCTGTTCTGCCCCTTGGCCAGCGACGCGACATGCGCCAATGACACACACTGGGAACACGGCTGGGCGATCGGGCGCTATCTCAGCACCAATGCAGACCAGCTGGACGGGCCGCCATCGTGGGTGCACAACGGCTATCGCCAGCTGATCATCACAAGCACCGGGGGACGCAAGCGCGTCCGTTTCCAGCCCGATGGCACCACGGGCGGCAGCAATGTCAGTTTCACCCTTTGCGGGCAGGGGCATACAGAGGACGCCCTGACGATCACGGTTTCCATCGTGGGACGTGTCGCCAGCGCCAAGGCCAGCGACGATCAAGCGTATCGATGCGCAACGGACAGCTAGAGACACGCCTTCGCCGCCTCGCGATATCCGCGCAAGGCCAGTATCTGAAGGCGCTCATAGAGCACGACGTCCGCCCCCATGGCCTTGCTGCGAATGATCAACTGCTCCTCGATATTCGCCGTCGCATTACCCGCCACCACCTGCAGTTCCACAGGCGACTCCACGATGTGGGCCGTCGGTGAGATGGCCACCCAACGCGAGTGAACGCAAGCCGCGTAAACCGAATCCAGCTTCGTGGTACTGCCCTGAAAGACGGGCTTGTTATGGGTGAGATCGCCCGTACTCGCACAGCCGGCAAGCCACAGCACCCCGATGACGATGGACCATCCGCGTTTCATGCCGCACCTCGCCATGATCCAGCGCACCCGCAACGGCGATGGATAGCACTAGCTCCCGCCGTACGAGTCCCGAGTGCTCGACATCTTCGGCATCCGCTGGTGTAACGGATGTCTAGGCAACGGTGGACGCCGCAACCTTGTGATGCAGTCCTGATGGCGCATCGCGGCCATGAGGCCACCACAAAACCTTCACGGGGCCTTTAGCGCACGTCGACGCCCCGGGACCCGCGTCACCAGCGGAGTGCACTGCCCATCAGGCATAAAAAAACCTCGCCATGAAGGCGAGGTTTTTTTAAATATGGCGCCCGAAGTTGGACTCGAACCAACGACCCCCTGATTAACAGTCAAGTGCTCTAACCGGCTGAGCTATTCGGGCGGGGTGAGCTAGATAGTTTGAATATCCAGCTCCGGGCTGTCAAGCCGTCTTAACTATTTCAGACAGGGCTCAAGCCGCCTTGCCCGTCAGTACGCGGTAACAGGGCACATAGGCCGTGCCGCCCGGCAGCTTCATACGGTCCTGGGCCACGAAGGCCTTCAGCAGCTCATCCAGCGAGGCCATGATGTCTGCATCGCCGTCGATGGCGAACGGACCGAACTTCTCGATCGCGCGCAGGCCATCTTCCTTCACGTTACCGGCCACGATGCCGGAGAACGCGCGGCGCAGGTCAGCCGCCAGCTCATGGCGCGGACGGTCACGGTGGATCGCCAGCTCACGCATAGCTTCATGCGTGGGACGGAACGGCAGCTGGAAGGCGTACGGGATGCTGAGCGCCCAGTTGAAGAAGAAGGCGTCCTTGGTATCCAGACGATAGTTGCGCACCTTGTCGATACCGCGAACCATGGCGCGGGCCACGGCAGCCGGGTCGTCGACGATGATCTGGTAGTGCTGGGTGACGCTTTCGCCAAGGGTCAGGCGAAGGAAGCGGTCGATCTGCTCGAAATACGCCGCGGACTGCTTCGGCCCCGTGAAGATCAACGGGAAAGGCACGCCGGCGTTGTCCGGATTCAGCAGGATGCCCAGCAGGTAAAGGATCTCTTCCGCGGTGCCCACGCCACCGGGGAACACGATGATGCCGTGGCCCATGCGCACGAAAGCTTCGAGGCGCTTCTCGATGTCCGGCATGATCACCAGGTGATTCACGATCGGGTTCGGCGACTCGGCCGCGATAATGCCCGGCTCAGTGATGCCGATGTAACGATTGTTGCGGCGACGCTGCTTGGCGTGGGCGATGGTGGCGCCCTTCATCGGGCCCTTCATGGCGCCAGGGCCGCAACCCGTGCAGATGTCCATGCCGCGCAGGCCGAGCTGATAGCCCACCTGCTTGGTGTATTCGTACTCGTCGCGTGAGATTGAGTGGCCGCCCCAGCACACCACCAGGTTCGGGTCGATCTGCGGCTTGAGGATGCGGGCGTTGCGCAGGATCTCAAACACGGCATGGGTCAGGCCCACGCTGTCGTCCAGATCGAAATTGCCCTGCTCCATCTGCGTCGACACGTAAACGATGTCGCGCACCACAGCCACCAACAACTCGTTGATGCCGCGGATGATCTGGCCATCGACGAAGGCCTGGGCCGGCGCATGCGTCAGCTCGATCTTGATGCCGCGATCCTGCTGCAGCACCTGGATGTCGAAATCGGGAAACTGCTCCAGGATGGAGCGCGGATCGTCACTCATGTTGCCCGAGGTGAGCACTGCCAGCGCGCAGCGGCGCAGCAAGGCGTGCAGGCCCGAACCGCTGGCGTCGCGCAAGCGCGCCACTTCATTGCGGGACAGGATATCCAGGCCACCGGCGGGCGAAATGCGCGCGCTCACGGTGCCAGGGCGACCGGCCTTGCCGGCTTGCATGTCATTCATTCAACCGTTCTCCTCGCCGCGCCCTCGCGGCTCGCTCGTCCGTGCAAAACGCGGCGGACCGCGTAGCTTCCCGCGCCAGGCATGGCAGGGTCAAGCCATTCGGCAGGCCTCCATTAATAAAAAAGCCGGCGCCCAAGGGGCGCCGGCCGGAACTAACACCTTCGCAAGCTAATGCGCTTAGAAGGCGTACTTCACCGTCAACAGGACCGACCAGCGCTGGGCAAGGTCGTCGTTGTTGTTGATGTAGGTCGGCACCGCCAGCGGCTGGTAGCCATTACCCTGGTTGTACGTGGTGCACGATGCCTTACCGCCGCAATCGATGTTGTAGATGTACTTGCCCGTCTTCGGATCAACGCCGGCGTAGTCAGCCAGTGCACGGCCACCCGGGAAGTTCACACGCTTCTCGATACCCCAGTGCTTGTTCAGCAGGTTCGTGAAGTTGTAGACGTCGAGGCGGACGATGCCCTTGTTGCCCTTGAAGATGCCCGGGATTTCCTGGCTGAAGCTCAGGTCGATCTGGTTGATCCAGCCTGCGCGGTCGCCATTACGCTTGGCCACGTCACCCTGGTGATCCTTCAGGTAATCGTTCTTCTGGATGTAATCCCAGAACTGCTGGATCAGCTTCGGATCGGTACCCGGACGGAACTGGACTTCACCCGGACGCGGGATGTAGACCAAGTCGTTGGTGTAACCGTCGCCGTTGGCGTCATTGCCGAACGTCCAGCTATACGGGGATGCGGAGTGACCGTCGTAGAAAATGCTGGCGCTGGTGGTGTAGTCACCCCAGAAGCGATGCTGCCAGTTCAACGAGGCGATCACACGACGCGGCACCGAGTAGTTCGAGGTGCTGGCCACGTTCTCGTTCGAGTTGTAGACGTAGTTGTTGCTGTAGTTCGAGTTCGCCACCGAGGACGTACCCGGGTTCACTTCGGTCGAACGGCTCCAGGTGAAACCGACCATGCCCGACCAATCTTCCGAGAACGGTTTCTTCAACGACAGAGCGATGCTGTCGGCGCTGCCCTTGTCGGTGTTGGCGAGGTTGATCATCTGGCCCGAGAACGCCTGGTTGGCATTCGCGCGCGGACCTGGCTTGGTCGTCGCCGGGTCGGTTAGCTGACCGTAATACGAGCTGCGGCCGTCCGGCAGCACCCCGGTCGGCGTACCCAGGTTCACGTTCTGGAACCAGATGGCATCGCGCTGCTTGATGTGCTCCCAGTCCGCCGTGGCGATCAGGCCGTACCAGGGCAGCTCACGGTCCACGCCGAGGCTGATCTTCCACGCGGTCGGGATGTTCCAGTCCTTGGAGATGGTGTTGACCGTCATCACGCCCGCGCCTGCGGGACCATTGTTCTGATGGTTCGGATCCGTGCTGAAGGCAGGCAGCTTGGTGTTGCACGGTGCCGACTGCGTCGGGCCGCAGTTGTACTGCGTCTGCGTCATACCCGAGTTGGAGAAGATGTTGCCCAGCCACACACCCGGCTGATTGGTCACGAACAAGCCGGCACCACCACGCAACTGCGTCATCCGCTCGGTGTTGAAGGTGTAGTTGAACGACATGCGCGGCTGCACGACGCGATGGCCGTTGATGGTGTTCTGGTTGGTCTGGCCGAAACCGCCGATCGCCTGACCCTTCGCGTTGACACCCGACGGAGCCGCGTAGGCCGCGTTATAGAGCGGCTTGTCGTCCATCAGCGGCACGTCAACGCGCACGCCGTACTGCAACGACAAGTTGTTGGTGACCTGCCAGGTGTCCTGCAGGAAGACGCCCCACTGGTTGAGGTTGTAGCGGGCAGCCACATCATCCAGGCTCAGGCCGTTGGCCGGACGGTTGTAGCGGTACTGGTAGTACTGGCCGCTGGCGAAGTTGCTGAGACCGGTGGCGCCCTTGCCACCCGGGACTTCTTCAAACACGTAGCTGCCGTAGTAGTTCTGCAGGAACAAGTTGTAGTACTTGTCCTTCTCGTAGTCGAAACCACCCTTGAGCGTGTGGTCGCCGAGATACAGGGTACCTGCCCACGCGGCATTGAAGGTTTTCACCTTCAGCACGTTGGCCTGGCTGGAATATTCCGTGCCGAACTCGATCGCCGGATTGCCGTACTGCGTCGGGTAGACAGTGATGTCAGGCATGGCCACGCCGTTGTACGGGCCGCGGTTCTGGTTGAAGTTGGCATACGAGACAGTGGTGTCGGTCGAGAAGATGTCCGACCAGTCGTCGTAGAAGTGCAGCGCGTAGCTCTTGTTGTCGACGTTGGTCTTGTACCAGCCGCTGGACAGCACCAGCTTGGTCTGGCTGCCGGTGATGATCGGCTTGTTTTCCTTCGTCTCGCTATAGGTGAAGCTGGCGCGGTGGTTGTCGGCGATGTTCCAGTCGACCTTGGCGAGGTAGCGCTTATCGGTCAGGTTGGAGTTGCCACCACCCACCGTGCCGATGTCGTTCATGCCGTACTTGGCGGCAATGTCACGCACCTGCTGAACCTGCTGGTTGGTCAGGCCTTTGATCGGCGTCGCTGCGCCAGAGTCCTGCGGGCCATACGGGCTGCCCGAACCAACCTGCTGGCTCTTTTCCATCGAGGCGAAGAAGAACAGCTTGTCCTTGATGATCGGACCGCCCACGGTGCCACCGGCCGTCCACTGGCGGCTAAAGCCGGCGTAAGGCTTGTCCTGCTCGTTGTCACCGATCATGTCGGTGTTCTGGAACGCGTAGTAGACCGAGCCGTGGAAGTCGTTGGTACCGCTTTTGGTCACGGCGTTGACGTTGGCGCCCAGGCCGCGGCGGTTGGCCACGTCGTAGTTCGCCGTCGAGATGTTGTATTCCTCGATGGTGTCCTGCGAGATCGGCGTGCCGAGGGTCGGCAGGCCGTTCGCATTCAGGCCGAACGGATCGTTGGCGCTGACCGAGTCGACGGTGATGTTGTTGTAGCGGCTGTTCTGGCCAACGGCCGAGATTTCGCCACGGGCGCGGTCGGTGATGACCACGCGGGGATCCATGCGCACGATGTTTTGGATCGAGCGGCCCGGCGTGGGGGCGGCGTCCAGCTCGCGGCGCGAGATGTTGGTGCTGATGCCCTTGTTCTCCGGCGTGAAGGTCTGCGACAGCGAGTTGGCCGACACGGTCACGCCCGTGAGGTTCTGCGCATTGGCGGTGGCAGCGGTCACGCCCATCGTCAGATTGACCGCGGTGTCCTGGGCCAGCTGCAGATAGACGTTGTCCTGTTCGGTCTGCGTGCCGTCCTTATTGACCTTCACGTCGAACGGACCGCCCACGCGCAGGCCCTGTGCCGTGTAACGGCCGGCCGCGTCAGTGGTGGTGGTCTTGGTAGTACCCGTGGGCTCATGGACGATCTGCACGGTGGCGCCGGCAACCGGCTGGCCGCTGCCGTCGACAATGCGACCGCTGATGGAAGAGGAGGTGTCCTGGGCAAAGACCGGAGCGGTGGCGAGCAGCGTCGCAATTGCTACGGGCAGCAATTTTGTGCGCAAAGAGTGGTTCATCGAGATTCGACCCCTAAGAGATTCGCAAAAAAGGCATGGGACCAGACCAGAGGAGTCCCATGCCCCTCCGCCACCGTCTTAAGTGACTGATTCCCTAATAAATTTAGATGCGCCCGGGGTGCCCGGCATCATATGCCGACCGGGGCTCATCACGACGAATGTAACCGCAGTATATTACAATTTCGTAACTTCTTGACGAACAACTCACACTTCTTGCGTTTAGTTCCTGCGAATTTCGCAATAGATCGCTGTCTCGCCAACTTTTCTTCAGACACAAAAAAACCGCCTCCCGAAGGAGGCGGTTTCTGGACCATCGCTTGCGTGCTGGTTCGGTTCGCTTAGAAGAACGAGATACCGAAGGTGACCATGTAGGTACGGTCTTCCAGCAGCGAGTAGTACGGTGCGGAGGCGAACAGTGCGGAGCCGGTGTTCGGATCCTTGTAGACGCCACCCGGGTTGCTGGCCAGGAACGCGCCGATGTTGTTGGCGTTGGTCAGCGCACGCTTGTTGGTCAGGTTGAACACGTTGAGCTTGATGTACGGGTTGCGCAGCCAGGTGGCGAAGTCGTCGAACTTCCAGCCCGCATTCAAGTTGAAGGTCGTGTAGCCACCGACCTGCTCGGTGTTCATCCAGTCACCCCAGATCGGACCGCGGTACTTGGCGTCGAGGCTGGCCCAGAACGGACCATGGTCGTAGCCCAGGCGCACGTAGCCCGAGTTCTTCGGCGTGTTGAGGAAGGTCTTGCCCTTGGTCGCGAAGGTGCCATCGCCGAACGTGTTCACGTCGCCGTCGAGAATGGCCTTCTGGTACGAGTAGTTGCCGTACAGGGTCCAGTCTTCGAGGAACTTGTAGCTGGCTTCAGCCGTCACGCCGCGCATGTGCATCTTCGGCAGGTTCAGGTACACCGTCTGGCCGGTGGTGTTGTCGTAACCCGAGATCTGCTTGTTGACGAGGTGCGACGTGTAAGCATCGACGTTGGCCGAGAACTGGTCAGCGTAGAAGCGCCAGCCGAGGTCGATCGTGGTGGCCTGTTCCGGCTTGTTGCCGTAGGTGCCAGCAGCTGCGTTGGCCGCGTTCTTCGGGTTGTCGGCCACGGCCACGTTCTGCAGCAACGCGCCGTTGATCGGGGCGCGGTAGGTGCGGCCGGCGCCGATGTAGAACTGGTTCTGATCGTTCAGCTGATACTTGACGCCAGCGGTCGGGCTGATCTTGTGATAGGTCGCGCTGCCTTCGCCGCCGTACTGGTTGAGCTTCGGATTGGTGCTCTGGCTGCCCCAGTTTTCGAAGTCGTAGCCGTCACGCGATTCCCAGAAGTAGGCCGCGCCCGCGGTGATCGTCCACTTGTCGTCCGGCGTCCAGGTATTGGTCGCGAAGAACTTCTTGATTTCCGACGTGGTGTACTCGCGGTACAGGCGCTGCACCACGCCGTTGGAGTACCTGATCAGGTCCGTGTTGCCCCAGAAATCGGCCGGCTCGCCGCCCACGGCGGGGGTGAAGACCTCTTGTTGCTGCTGGCGCGTGCGCTCGTACCAGAAGCCGTACTCCAGGCTGTCGTTCATGCCGAAGTCCTGGTTCAACTTGGCGATGACACCCGGGCGGTAGGTGAACGTCTGGCTGACGTCGTAAGCCACTGCGCTGCCGCCGATCTTGCCGTCGCCATTGAGATCCTGGTCGGCGGTGCCGATCACGTTCTGCGGCTTGGCCGATTCGGTGAACTTGTAGCCGCCACCGCCACCGCCGTTGCCGTACCAGAAGTACGGCACCACCGACAGGCGCAGGCTGTCAGCGAGCTTGAACTCGCCGTCCATGCTGGCAAGCCAGCTGGTGAACGGGTTGGTGTGGAGCTTCCAGTAGTACGTATCGGTCGGGCTGTAGTTCTCGTCGTAGCTCTGGAAATAGCCGCCCGAGCGGACCTGAGCCTTGGTCAGGCTGTCGTAGCTGTAGTTGCGCTCGCGGTTGTACTGGAACGAGGCCGAGATGTAGTTGTCGTCGTTGATCGTCCACAGCGCCTTGCCGTCAACCTTGGTGACGTTCAAGTCGCCCGGGCCGCGCCAGAAATCGGAGCTGTTGTTGGAATAGGACAACCAGGCGCGCACCGGCCCGAGGTCGCCGGTGTTGAAGCGCAGATAGGTGCGGCGATAGTCGTGGTTGCCCAGGCTCTGGGCGAAGTCCAGACCGGCGGTATGCGACGGATCGATGGTCACCCAGGAAATGGCGCCGCCAGCGGCACCCGCGATCGGCGTGTCGACGTCGGGGTAGCCCTGCAGCACGGTGATGTCACCCATGTTCTCGGTATCGCCGTACTCGGTCGAGTACACCTTGTAGTTGCCGCTGTCGTTGATCGGCGCGCCGTTCACGGTGGTGCCGATTTCGTCGCTGGTGAAGCCACGGATCTGGTAGTTACCGTTGGCCAGGCCGCTCACGTCGTCGGTCGAGGCATTCACACCCGGAATGCTGTCGATCATCTGCACGAAGGTGCCACCCGGAGCTGCCTTGACGATCGCGTCGCGCGAAATGGTCGAAACCGCCTTCGGCGCCGTCTGCACCGACATCAGGCCGCCACCCAGCGACAGGCTCTGCGCCTGCACCGTCACGGTGTCCAGCTGCTGAGCGCGCTTGGTGTCGTTCGACGTGGTGGTGTTGGACGTGCTCGACGCACCAGCACGCTGCGCCGTCGCTTCCTTGCTGTTGGCCGTCTGGGCCGCCTGGCTGTTGGCATCCTGCGCAAGCGCGGAGCCAGCCGCCATGCAAAGCATGGTGGCGATCGCCATGGAGAGGTGGTTTCGTTTCATCGTCGTCATTCCAGAATTGACAAAAAAAGGGAGGTCAGCTGCCTTCCCGGAGGCCGCAGCAGCAGTAAGAGATCGCGCAAACGGTTATGGCTGAAAAATCCTTCGACAAAAGCGAAAGATATTGCGCAAGTATTTGCCTATAAACGCAATTTCATGCCATTTAACGTAATTTTAAACGTTTCCTCCGGGCGTAAAAAAGCCCGATCGGTTAAAGATCGGGCGAAATTACGAAATCAGTTGTGACCGTTAACCAGAACGGCAAAAGCCCCTTGTGTTCTGGTCAACGCCGTAAGGATTACATAAGTATTTTACAAGAAATTTACCGTTGGATCACGCGGCCCCACTTTGCGGGGCCGCGAGTCGAAATAATCGACGCCAGATCACGGCATCCCCGCGGCAAACCGCAAGGAATGCAACACGGACAGCAGCTACTACTACTTACCCAGATAGCGAGCGCGTTTCGCAGGTTTCAGGGTCGCCAAGTCGAGCATGACCAGGCCATCCACGCACCCGGAGAAGCCCGGGTCCTCGCCGAAGTCGAGGAACTGCACGCCTTCGGGTTCGACCAGGTCGACGTACTGTCGATAAAGCACCGGCAGGCTCACACCCAACGCGTCGAGGTGATGCTTGAGCTTGCCAAGGCCCGCCGCCGGATCCAGGCCCGCCAATGCGTCGCGCACCAAGTCGATAATCGCCGGCGACACCACGAACGGCTGCCGTGCGGACGCCAACCCAGGTGCACCGAAGTAGTGTTGATGCGCCGCAGCGATCCATTCGCGCGCTTCGCGCGGCAGAGTGACTGACATGCTCACCGGGCCGAACAAGTAGCGCAGTTCCCTGTGCCGCTGAAGATAAAGGCCAATGCCTTGCCACAACTGGTCCAACGCACGCGAGCGCCAATAGGCGGGCGCGACGAAACTGCGTCCCAGCTCCAGACCCTGTGCCAGCCGCGATTCCAACGCCGGCGAATAATTGAAGAGACTGGCCGTATAGAGCGCACCCATGCCGCGCTCACCGATCAGCCGTCCACCATGACCAAAGCGATAGGAACCAACGATGCGAAACACCTTCGGATCCCACAGCACCAGATGTTCGTAATGCGCATCGTAGGCATCGAGGTCGCGGCGCGCGCCCGTTCCCTCACCGACCTTGCGGAACGTCAGCTCACGCAAACGGCCGATTTCACGCAATACGGCACTGTCGGAAGCCCCTTTGAACAACAGGATCTGCTTGCCGTCGCTGAGATCAGCCAGCTTTTCCGCCTGCGACTGCAGTTCGGCCGCGACTCGCTCGGTTGGCTCCGGATGCGCCAAAGGCGCCTGCCCGCCAAAGATCAGGCCACGATGGCGACCCACGCGATACACGTGGCGACGCATCAGCTTGGCCGCGCGCTTGGTCGAACCACCACTGTGCTGTTCGAGTTCGTCAGCCGATACGAGCCGGCCCACGCTGAGACCCACGCGCCTGCTCGTCGGTGAAATGGCTTCGCGCGGCAACATGGCCGTGCTTAGCGGCTTGGCCAGCATCGACAGGCCATAGAACATGGCGGAATTGCGGGCGGAAATGTGGATCGGCAGCACCGGCGCGCTGCTGCGCTGCGCCAAGCGAACGAAGCCCTCGGACCAACGCCCGTCGCTGACGCCTGATGGGCGCACGCGCGACACTTCACCGGCGGGGAACACGATCAGCGCTTCGCCATTATCCAGTGCGCGATAGATGTCGCGCATCTTCGAAGCCGCACCCTTACCGAACACATCGACCGGCAACAGCAGCTTGTGCAGCGGCTCGATCGACATCAGCCAGTCGTTGGCCAGGATGCGCACATCGCTGCGCACCGAGCCCACCATCTGCAGCAAGGTCAGGGCGTCGATCATCCCGAGCGGATGATTGGCGACGATCAACACGCCGCCCTCGACAGGGATGTTCTCGCGCTCGCGCGGGTTGACAAAGTAACTGACGCCAAGCACATCGAGGACGCGCTCGACGAAATCGAAGCCTTCGGCATCACCGGCGGCTACCAGCGTACGGTTGAAACCATCCTCATCGGCCAGTCGGCCCAGCATGCCAGCGACTGGCCGGCGGATCAGTGGATGTTGCGCCAACCATGGCAGACGTTCGGTGAGGGTCTGTTCAACGCTGAGCATGACCGCCTCCTGGAATTTTCCTTATGCTGGTGGCGGATTATGACAGCAAGGTTATGCGGATAGGACGAAAGATCGCACTGGTGGCATTTGGCCGCGTTTCAAACAGCCAGATGCAAATACGCTGCCACACCGCTCAGGAACATCTGGACTGACAGCGCGATCAGCAGCATGCCCATCACACGCTCCAGCGCGGTAAGCACACTCTCACCCAGCCAACGGAACAGGTAGGTGGAACACAGCAGGATCACGGCCGTTGCCAACCAAGCGCCCAACAAAGCAATCGCCCAATCCGCGGTGCGGCCCGGCTGCGTATTGGTAAGCAGCAACAAAGCTGCCATGGCAGAGGGTCCGGCCACCCCCGGGATCGCCATAGGCACGATGAAAGGCTCACCCTCCCCCGGCTTGCCGAAGATGCCGCCGCCATCGGCGGGCGGAAACACCATGCGGATACCGATCAGGAACAGCACGATGCCGCCGGCGATGCTGATGGATTCCTGCCGTAACTGCAGCACCTTGAGAATGTGCTGCCCCCCGACCAGGAACCCTAGCAGCACGCCCAGTGCGATCAGCAGCTCGCGGATCATCACCTTGCGGCGGCGCTTGGGCGGCACGTCCTTCAGCAGGCTCAGGAAGATCGGGATGTTCCCCAGCGGATCCATGATGAGGAACAGCAGGATCGCCGCCGATAGCGTGGTCATCTGCGCTTCCATGTCAGCAGGACTCCTGTGTCATGGTCATGCCCGTACGCGCAGGTCGAGCGCCGCGCCACGCGTCGCCTTACCCTGCTCGCCCAGCAAATGCACTACCGCTTCCGCCGTCGCGTTTGGCAGCGGCTGGATCATGGTGTCTTCGCCGAAATACGCTGCGCGGCGCAACGTAGTACGCATGGGTGCGGGCACCAGTGCATGCGCGCGCAACGACGATGATTCGGTTTCCTGATGGAGTATTTCCACCAGTCGCTCCAACGCAGACTTCGATACGCCGTAAGCACCCCAATGTGCGCGCTGAACAAGTTCGGGATTGTCGAGCACGAATACCACGGCGCTGTCCGGCGCGCGCGTGAGCAATGGCAAGCACGCCTGCGTCAATGCAAAGGGCGCAGACACGTTGACGTGCATCACCCGCAACCAGTCGTCGGGCTTGTGCACGGCCAGCGGCGTCAACTCCTTGAAGCTGACAGCAGCATGCACGACACCATCGAGCCGACCAAAGTCGCGCTCAAGACCATCGGCCAGCGCTTCGTAATCGCTGGGTGTCGCCACTTCCAGATCGAGCGGATGGATCACCGGCTCCGGCAACCCTTCGCTCACCATGGCGTCGTAAAGCTGCTCTAGTTGGCGCTTGCGGCGGCCGGTAATGACGACCGTGGCACCGGCCCGTGCGGCCGCACGAGCAACGGCGGCACCGAGCCCACCATAGGCGCCAGTGACCAGCACGACCCGGCCATCCAGTGAACCAGGGGCCAGCGCCCAGCCGTCCGGCAAACGAAGCAACGGAAGCGCCATCAGGAATCGGCTCCCGCGACATCGGCGGCCATGCGGGCAAGTTCACCGGAGACCTTCAAGTCCTCCATGATGTCGCAACCGCCGATCAGCTCACCTTGAATGAAGAGCTGTGGGAACGTCGGCCAATTCGCGTAATGCGGCAGCGCCGCACGGACTTCCGGATCGGCCAGCACGTTGACGGCATGGAACTGCGCACCCGCTTCCTTCAGTGCCTGCGCTGCGCGGCTGGAGAAGCCGCACATGGGGAACTGCGGCGTGCCCTTCATGAAGAGCACGATGGCATGTTCGGCCAGCACGGCCTTGATTCGCTCGTTAACGTCCATAACTAAGTGCCTGCTTCATATCTTTTCATGGCCCGCGTTCGTCGCCTCAGCCCGCCTCAGAGCGAGGTGAGTCGTAGCGCCTGACGGGTGGTCAGGTCAAGGCTCAGCTCGCTCTGAGGCGGGCTGAGGCGGCGAACCCTATGGGCCGGGTCTGTTTGCCCGCCAACCCGCGTCATCACTTGGTCGTGTATCGACATACACTCCCTCGTTCTTTCTTGGCTGACGGGCAAACAGCTCCCGGCGCGAGCCGTGAAAAGATATGAAGCAGGCACTCATCATTCATCGCTAGAATGCAGTGAGATCGCTAGTGTATCAGTCGTGTGCGGGTCGCCGGTCCTCGGCCATTCCAAGCCCGACCTCTTTCCTCAGCCAACGCCCAGGAGCCACAACATGGCATTCGAACTCCCCCCCTTGCCCTATGAAAAGAATGCGCTGGAGCCGAACATCTCCGCCGAAACGCTGGAGTACCACTACGGCAAGCATCACCAGGCGTATGTGACCAACCTCAACAACCTCGTCAAGGGCACCGAGTTCGAGAACGCCTCGCTGGAAGACATCATCAAGAAGTCTTCCGGTGGCGTGTTCAACAATGCCGCCCAGGTCTGGAACCACACCTTCTACTGGCACTCGCTCAGCCCGAAGGGCGGCAATGAGCCGACCGGAAAGCTGGCCGACGCCATCAACAAGGCATTCGGCTCCGTCGAGAAGTTCAAAGAAGAGTTCACCAAGTCGGCCGTTGGCAACTTCGGCTCGGGCTGGACCTGGTTGGTGCAGCGTCCGGATGGTTCGCTCGGCATCGTCAACACCTCGAATGCCGCTACGCCGATCACCGGCAGCGACAAGCCGCTGCTGACCTGCGACGTGTGGGAACACGCGTACTACATCGACTACCGTAACGCCCGTCCGAAGTACATCGAGGCGTTCTGGAACCTGGTCAACTGGGACTTCGCGGCCAAGAACCTGGCCTGATCCTTCCGGGGAATCCAGCAAAAAACGGGGCCACTGGCCCCGTTTTTTTATGCGTCACGGGTTGATTTTGTAGAAGTGCGCTTGCACGCGACAACCCGGCAAAGTGACATGCTCAACCGCTGCAGTCGCGCGCACGTGCGCTCCCACAGCAATCAAGCGCTCACTTGCTTTCCATCAACTTGCCCACCGCCGGATCGGCCTGCTGATCACGCCCCAACGCATGCGCAATGCCAGACAAGCGTTCGACCAGCCGCGCTGCATCGGGCGCACAAACGGTGGCATGTCCCACCTTGCGGCCGACACGCGGCTGCTTGCCGTAGTCGTGCCAATGCGCGTCCACGGCTTCCAACACGGGTGCGGCATCCGGCAATTCGCCGATCCAATTGAACATCGCAGACAGACCACGTGCCGAGGTATCCCCCAGCGGCAGACCGAGCACGGCACGCACGTGATTCTCAAACTGGCTGGTCAGTGCACCCTCAATGGTCCAGTGACCGGAGTTGTGCACACGCGGGGCCATTTCATTGCCGAGCAACTCGCCGTTCTTCACAAACAGCTCCAGCGCGAACACGCCGACGTACTCCAACTTCTCCGCCAACGTGCGCGCCAGGTCGGTCGCACGCCCCTGTAGCGCGGCAATATCGGAGGCCGGGGCCAGACTCAGCGACAGCACGCCTTCGGTATGCCAGTTCTGCGTGAGCGGCCAGGTGCGGAAATCACCTTCACGACTGCGCACGGCAATCACCGACAGCTCGCGATCGAACGGCACAAAGGCTTCGAGAATCAGACCATGAGCCTGGGCCTGTGCGCCCAGCGCGGCCCAGGCGGCGTCGGCATCGGCCAGTGTCTTGATGCGGAACTGGCCCTTGCCGTCGTAACCAAGGCGGCGGGTCTTGAGGATGGCCGGCGCACCCACGGCCGCCAACGCCTGGTCCAAACCCTCACGCGTGTCCACCGTCTGGAAGGCCGGCGTCATCAGGCCGCACTCGCGGAACAGGGTTTTCTCTGCCAGACGATCCTGCGCGACAGCGAGTGCACGCGGCGCAGGAAAAACGGCGACGCGCTTCGCAAGCCAGTGCGCGGTCTCAGCCGGGACGTTCTCGAAATCGAAAGTAACCACGTCGACTTCGCGCGCGAAATGATCCAGCGCGCCGTAATCGGTCCAGTCCGCCACCACCAGCGGAGCCACCTGCCCTGCGCAGGCGTCGGAGGCACTATCCACCACTAGCGTCTTCACACCCAACGGTGCGGCGGCGAGGGCGAGCATGCGGGCGAGCTGGCCGCCACCCAGAATGCCGAGGACGGGTTGGCGACGGGCGGTCACGCGCGCGGGTCCGGATTATCCAGCACGGTCTGTGTCTGGCGGGTGCGATAGGCATCCATCGCCGCAGCGATGACCGGGTCATGCAGTGCAAGCACCGAGGCGGCGAGAATGCCAGCGTTCACCGCACCGGCGCGGCCGATAGCCAGCGTGCCGACCGGGATACCCGCCGGCATCTGGGCGATGGAAAGCAACGAATCCATGCCGTTCAGCGCTTTGGACTGCACCGGCACGCCGAAGACCGGCAACCGCGTCTTGGCAGCCAGCATGCCCGGCAGATGGGCGGCGCCACCGGCGCCGGCAATGATGACCTGGATACCGCGACCGACTGCCTCTTCCGCGTATTGGAACAGCAGGTCAGGCGTACGGTGCGCAGAGACCACGCGCACCTCGTGCGCTACGCCCAGTTCGGCCAGCACGCTGGACGCATGCTCCATGGTTTCCCAGTCGGAACGGGAGCCCATCACAACGCCCACGCGCGGCGGGAGGGAAGTCGAGGTCATGACCCAAGCCATCCAAAAGGGTTATTGTACGGACTTTCCGCGTCTCGGCACGATCCCGCTCCCCATGGACAAACGCCTTCTCGACATCCTTTGCTGCCCCGTCAGCAAGGTCCCCGTCCGCCCCCTGCAGCGTCAGGAGCTCGATGCCCTGAACAAGGCCATCGCTGCCGGCCAAGTGCAGACCGTGACCGGCGTGGCCGTTGCGGCCCCCTTGACCGAAGGCTTGGTGACCACTGACCGCAAGGTCGTCTACCGGGTCGAGGACGGCATCCCCGTGATGCTCCCCGAGGAAGGTATCGGAACCTTGCAGCTCACTGACTTCCCGGCAGCCGCCTGACCCCGCCCGGGGGTCTTGGTACCGCAAAAACCCGCATCTTGTGAACGTGTCGACATATATCGATACGGCCAATGACAGCCGCCGCCGCCATCCCTTATTGTAGGGTGGTGTATTGTCGTACGCGGCTAGGATGCACGTCGGCATCACTTTCAGGGGGTGGGGCGATGAAAGACGCCAGTGAATCATCCAATATCGTCAGCCTGACCCAGCGCCTGGATCCCTCCAGCGAGCGCGGAGGCGCCCTTTTGAACACCATCAGGGACATCGCCGGCCGCCGCCTGCAGATTTTGATCAACGGCATGTTCGAGCATGTCGATGACGCGCTTTTCGACCTGGCCGAGAAGGCGGAGAACAACGCCGCGCAGATGCACTATTTCGACGGCATGCGCGAAGTGCGCAAGCGCAGGCCGATAGTGGAGCGCGGCTTTCTTGGGCAGATCTCCCGCGACTTGAGCGATTTCGCCTCCAGCTACCGCAACAACGCTGGCAGCAATGGTTCGGTATCGGCGCCGCTGGGCTCAGTGGAACTTTCGCTGGTGGCCGACAACGAGCTGGAAGAATCGCTCGCGATCACCAGCATGATCGGCAAGAACGAAACGCGCCTGACGCGCGACCTGTTCGCCGTGAATCAGCGCCTCTCGGTCATCTATGGTGGCGTCAAGATCGACGACGCCACCAACCCGGTGGGCCCGGCCGCGCTGTCGCAAGCGTTCCGCCAGGCGATGCGCGAGCTCAACGCGGAAATGCGCGTCAAGCTCATCATCTACAAGCTGTTTGACCGCTACGTGCTGGCCTCGCTCGACGAGCTCTACCAGGAGATCAACGCCGAACTGGTACAGGCTGGCGTGCTGCCGCAGCTGCGCCACGAGATCTCTCGCTCCGGTGGCGCGCCACGCACTGCAGGCGCCGCCACCCAGGCAGCTGAAGCCGCCGGGGTGGGAGCAGCCGAGGCAACCTTCCTTGCCGACGACGAGGCTGGCGCATCGAGCGAGCTCATCCAGACCCTGCGCACTTTGTTCAGCGCGCGCCGCACGCCCCCGGTTTCCGGCGGCACGCAGCGCCTGCCCGCTGGCGCCGTGCAACTGCCTAGCGCCAATGAGCTGATCGGCGCACTCAGCGTGCTGCAAAGTCAGGCAGCCATCAGCCAACAGATGCCGATAAACACTGGCAACTCGAGCGAGCTTGCCGGCGAAGTGCAGCGGCTGAAGGAACACCTGCTCGCCCAGATCGGCTCCCTGCGCGGCGAAAAGCCGAGCCAGGTGTCGACCATCGACGAAGACACCATCGATCTCGTCGGCATGCTGTTCGAGTTCATTCTTGAAGACCGCAACCTGCCGACCGACATGCAGGTGCTGCTGGCACGCCTGCAGATTCCGTACCTCAAGGCCGCGATCCTCGACCGCAAACTGTTCGCACACCGTCAGCACCCGGCGCGTCGCTTGCTCGATGCGCTTGCCGACGCAGCCAAGGGGTGGTCGGCGGAGTCCGATCGCGACCATCGCCTGCACGACAAGATCAAATCCATTGTCGACCGCCTGCTGCAGGACTTCGACGATGACATGACCATCTTCGAACGCCTGTGTGCTGAGCTGCAGGAGTTCCAGGACATCAGCCGCCGCCGCGCGGAACTGGCCGAACAACGAGTAGCCGAGTCCACCCGCGGGCGCGAGAAGCTCGAGCAGGCGCGTCGCCGCGCCGCACGCGAGATCCTCAGCCGTATAGAAGGCCAGCACCTGCCGCCGCTGATCCACGGCATCCTGTCGCGCGCATGGGCCAACTACCTGGTGCTGACCATTCTTCGCCAGGGCGAGGAATCGAGCGAATTCCGCGATGCTTTGCGCTTCGCCAACGACTTCATCGAAAGCACCAAGCCAGCCCGCACGCTCGACGAGCGTCGCGCACTGCGACAGATGCTGCCGGGCATCGAGCGCGCGCTGCGTCGCGGCTTGGCCAACGTGGCCTTCCAGGAAAGCGACATCGATCGCCTGCTGGCCCAGTTGCATACGTATTACCGCCACCAGCTCGGCGAAGCCGTGTCGGAGGCCGAAGTGCAGGCCGTGGAAGAGTCCACGACCCTGCCCATTCCGGAGAGCATCCAGCCGATCGCCGAGTCGGAGGCCGAGCTGTCACGCTCGGAGCCCGAACCCGAGCCGGCCATGGACACACCGGAAATGCAGCTCGTGGCCGAGCTCAAGCCCGGCACCTGGCTGGAGTTCGTGACGGGCCCGGAAACCATCGAGCGCGCAAAGCTCTCGTGGATCAGCCCGATGAGCGGGCGCTACCTGTTCGTGAACCGTCGCGGCCTGAAGGTGGCCGACTACGCCCCGCATGAATTGGCCCAGGCACTCGCCAGCGCTACGGCGCGCGTGCTTGAATCCAGCGCACTGTTCGACCGTGCGCTGGACGCCATCGTCGGTCGCCTCAGTCAACCAGCCCCCTCTCAAGCCCCGACCGAATGACTTCATCACAACTTGCTGCACCGTCCGCCGACCTGATCGAGGCGGATGTCACGCGCGTCTTTGCCGAGGATATCGGCACCGGCGACGCCACCGCGGACCTGTTGCCTGCCCATGCCTCGGCCAGCGCCACGCTGACCTGTCGCGAAGACGCGGTGATGGCGGGCATCGATTGGTTCAACACCTGCTTCCGCCGACTCGACCCCCAGGTTGAGATCGAATGGGCCGTTCGCGACGGCGATCGCGTCGCCGCTGGCTCCGTGATCTGCCGGCTACGCGGCAAGGCGCGCGCGCTGGTGAGCGCTGAGCGCTCGGCGCTCAACTTCCTACAGTTACTCTCCGGCACCGCCACGGCAACCGCCGCGCATGTGGCCGCTGTCGCTGGCACCGGCGTGCGCGTGCTCGATACGCGCAAAACCGTGCCCGGGCTTCGGCTCGCCCAGAAATACGCAGTGCGTTGCGGCGGCGGTCACAACCACCGCGTGGGTCTCTACGACGCCATCCTGGTGAAGGAGAACCACATCATCGCCGCGGGTAGCATCAAGGCGGCGGCCGACGCTGCTCGCCACCTGCACCCCACGCTATTGCTGGAAATCGAGGTGGAGAACCTGGACGAGTTGCAGCAGGCGCTGGATGCCGGCGCCGACCGCATCATGCTCGATAACTTCACCCTGCCCCTGATGCGCGAAGCAGTCGCCATCGCCAAGGGGAAGGCTGAGCTCGAGATATCCGGCAACGTGGACCTATCCACCATCGGTGGGTATGCGAGCACAGGCGTGGATTACATCTCGGTGGGCGCGCTCACCAAGCACGTGCGCGCCGTAGACCTGTCGCTTCGCCTGCAATTGGACTGACCGTAGGACGTTCCGTTTCGCAAGGGGTTGCGTTCACATCGCGCCCCTTGCAAGCGGCCCGCAACGCCTACACTCTCGCCGCATGAGCGAGCTTTCTGACCTGTTTATCCTGCTTCTGTTGCTGGCCGTCATCGGCCTGTGGCTCAAACTGGCCCGTGGCCGCGAACAGGCTGCGCAGGAAGCACGCTTGCAGTGCCGCCAACACGGGCTGCAACTGCTCGATGAAAGCGTCGGCCTGCGGGGCGTCCGGCTACTCCGTCAGCGAGGCCAGTTGCTACTGGAACGCTGCTATACGTTCGAAGTGAGCATCGATGGCAACGATCGCGAACCGGGAAAGCTTTGGTTGATCGGGCGCACGCTCAGTGGCCTGAGCTTGCCGACTATCCAGACCCACCTGCCAGGCCTGTTGACCGAACACGAGCCGCCGCCGGCGATGGGCAACAACGTCATCCCTCTGCGCCCCCGTCTGCACAAGGACAATCAGCTGCACTGAAGCCTTGGGCGACGGCTTGGCCGGCACCCGCTCATGGGTGGCTTACTTCACCACCCGCAGGAAGGGCGCATTGCGCTTGGGCTTTTCAATGGCCTGGTCGCCATCGGAGGGTGGCGGCGTGTCATCGGGATCAGGCGAAGACGGTGGCGGCTGGTCGCCCCCTTCCTCGGCCGGGAACATCATGCCCTGCCCGTTCTCCTGCGCATACAGCGCCAGCACGGCCTGAACTGGGATATGGATGTTGTGGCTCACGCCTGAAAAACGCGCCTGGAAGCTGATCCAGTCGTTACCCAGATCCAGATTGGCGACAGCGCGCATCGCCAGGTTCAGCACGACCTGACCGTTCTTGATGACCTGAGGTGGCACTCGCACCCCTTCCCGCCCGGCGTCCACGAGAACGTAGGGGGTCAGATTGTTGTCGCTGATCCAGTCGTAAATCGCCCTGAGCAAATAGGGACGATTGGAGGACATCGGCGGAAGCTTGTCGTCGGTCATTCAAAAACCTATGGAGGGCGCCGCCTCGCGGGACGGGGTCCGGGGGGCGCCAATGGGACGGCGTCAGTGTAATGCCAAGGCACGGCCAGTTGTCGCACCGTCGCTATAAAACGCCCGTCGCCCGGCCCGTAGGGGCTCGGAACAGCTCACGCGAAGACCGATGGCCCTGGGTGAGTCAGGGTCGCATGGCCTTTTCTTCTGCCGTCATGCTGCGGGCATAGCCTTGGCTGGCGAACAGGCGCTCGCCATAGTCCAGGATAGGCTTGCCCTCCCTTCCCAGATCTACCCCCAGCCACGGCAGCCGCCACACTACGGGCGCCACCAGGCAATCGGTAAGGCTCATTTCCGGATTCAGGAAGAAACGGGAGGCCTTGAACAGTGGCAGCGTCGACAGCAGGTGCTCGCGCAACCGCTTGCGGGCAGCGTCCGCCGGTCGCCCACCCGCCCTGATGGCATCCATCTCGGGCAGCCAGTCCAGCTCGATGCGCACGTTCGCCAGACGCAGACGCGCCCTCGACAACGGGTCGATCGGCATCAATGGGGGGTGGGGATAGCGTTCGTCGAGGTATTCGCAGACGACCGCGGTGTTGTAGAGGGACAGGTCACGATCAACCAGGGTCGGCATGGTGCCGTAGGGGTTGAGGTCGAGCAAATCTTCCGGCGGCTTGGCGGGATCGACGATCACCCGGTCATAGCTCACGCCTTTGGCAGCGAGCACCAGGCGCGTCCGATGGCACTGGATGCCATCTGCGGTGGTGTATAGGGCGAGTGCGGTACGCGAACGAGCGCTTTGGACCATGCGCGATCTCCCCATCGGCGTCAGTAAGTACGGCGACCCTGAAGCCCGTGTGGGACTCGCAGGCCGCCGTACCGTAGGCTCTGGAAGGTGACGTCTTAGTGGACGTCCTTCCAGTACTCCTTCTTTAGCAGATATGCCAGGAAAGTGAAGCCCGCCAGGAAGAGCAGCACCCAGATGCCATAGCGCTGGCGCTGCAGGGCCGCGGGCTCGGCGGCGTACTCCAGGAAGTTGGTCAGGTCACGAGCGGCCTGCTGGTACTGGGGCTGCGTGAGCTTGCCTGGCTGGGAGAGCTCAAGCTTCTCCACGTCGTCGCTGCCTTCCTTCTTCACGGCCGTCTGGATGCCCTGCAGCTCCCACAGCGGGAATGGCATGGAGGCATTCGGGAACACCGTGTTGTTCCAACCCACCGGACGGGTGGGGTCGACATAGAAGGAATTGAGATAGCCGTAGACCCAGTCGGCTGTCTTGGCACGCACTTCGAGCGAAAGATCTGGCGGTGCCTTGCCGAAGAACTGCTGGGCCGAATCCTCCGGCATGTGCGAGATCACGACGTCACCGAACTTGGCGCCCGTGAAGTTGAGGTTCTTCATCACCTCGTCTTCAGACAGACCCAGATCCTCGGCCATGCGCGAATAGCGCACGTACTTCAGCGAGTGGCAACCCACGCAATAGTTGAAAAACAACTTGGCGCCACGCTGCAGCGAAGCCTGATCGCGGATGTTGGTACCGGCGGAGGGCAGGCCGCCCTCTTCCTGCGCCATGACGGATTGGGTACCGACCAGCAGGCCAACGGTGAGCGCGATCGTGGAAATGATTTTCTTCATCGAGGGCTGCCGCTTAGTCATGGTCAAACACCACCCGCTCCGGAACTGGCTTGGTCTTTTCCCAGCCGAGCCGCGTGTAGATCCAGAGGAAGACGAAGTACCCGAAGTAGACGATGGTCATCACGCGACCGAACAGGTTTTCCCAGAACGTCGCATCCTTGGGCGCCCACTCAGTCGTCAGCTCGCCCACCACACCCGCACCCACCAGCGCCAAGCCGATGAACGAGGCCGCGAATGTCATCAGCGCCACCTTGAAGCCGGTGCCGCGATAACGGATGGAACGCACCTTTCCAGCATCGATCCATGGCAGCACGAACAGCAACGCGATCGCGCCGAACATGCCCAGCACACCCCAGAAGGCCGTGCCGAAGAACGACGGGATCATGCGCAGAATCGCGTAGAACGGGGTGAAGTACCACGACGGCTTGATGTGCGTCGGCGTGACCAGGTTGTTGGCCGGAATGAAGTTGTCATGCTCCAGGAACCAGCCGCCAAAGGTTGGCGCGAAGAAGATGATGAACGCCGCGATGACCAGGAAGAAGCCGAGGCCGAACAGGTCCTTCACCGTGTAATACGGATGGAACGGAATGCCGTCCATCGGCGCCTTCGGATCCCAGCGGTTGCCCTTCGGGCCATGCTTGGTGTCCACGCCGTCCGGGTTGTTCGAACCCACTTCGTGCAGCGCAGCCAAGTGCAGCACCACCAACAGCAGCAGCACGATCGGCAATGCGATCACGTGCAACGCAAAGAAGCGGTTGAGCGTGGCATCGGCCGGCAGGTAATCGCCCATGATCCATTCGACCAAGGACCCGCCAATCACCGGGATGGTACCGAACAGCGAGATGATCACCTTGGCGCCCCAGAACGACATGTTGCCCCACGGCAACACGTAGCCCATGAAGGCCTCGGCCATCAGCGCCAGGAAGATCAGCATGCCGAGCAGCCACACCAATTCGCGCGGCTTCTGGTACGAGCCGTACATCAGCCCGCGGAACATGTGCAGGAACACCACCACGAAGAACAGCGAGGCACCCGTGGAGTGCATGTAGCGGATCAGCCAGCCCCACTCCACGTCACGCATGATGTACTCAACCGAGTTGAAGGCTTCCGCCGCACTCGTCTTGTAGTTCATGGTGAGGAAGATGCCGGTGACGATCTGGTTGATCAGCACCACCAGCGCCAGCGAACCGAAGTAGTACCAAAGATTGAAGTTCTTCGGCGCGTAGTACTCGGTCATGTGCTTGCGGTACATGGGCATGAGGCCCGGTGCCCGCTCGTTGACCCAATCGCCGACACGCGTGAATACGTTGGCCATCAGCCTGCCTCCTTCGGATCCACGCCAACCTGGATGTGCGTGTCGTCAACGAAATGGTACGGAGGCACCAACAGGTTCTTCGGTGCAGGCACGCCCTGGTAGACGCGACCGGACATGTCGTAACGCGACTTGTGGCAGGGGCAGTAAAAACCACCCTTCCAGTCGGGATCGAACGGCTCGGGCTTCATCACCGGCACGAAATCGGGCACGCAGCCCAGGTGCGTACACAGCCCCACCAGCACCAGCCACTCGGGCTTGATCGAACGTGCTTCGTTCTGCGCGTACTTGGGCTGCTGTTCGGCCGAGCTGGAGTCAGACTTGGCATCGACCAAGCGTGGGTCCTGGCTGGGCAGCGCGTCGAGCTGCACCTTTGTGCGGTTGACCACGAACACTGGCAGGCCACGCCACGGGTACGTTACCCGCTGGCCCTCTTCGACCTTGCTGATGTCGATAGTGACCGGGGCACCTGCGGACTTAGCCCGCGCACTGGGTTCCCACGACTTAATGAAGGGCACGACTGCCGTGACGACTCCCACACCTCCGACCACTGCCGTGGTCGCTGTGAGGAAGCGGCGGCGGCCGTGATCGACGACTTCGTTCGCCATCAGGCTCTCCGGTACTTATGCCATTGAGACGCGGAACTTAATGAGTTCCACAGGTGCTTGCCAAGCGCGTCGATCAAGTCCGACAGCAAGAGACTACATGCTGCGACCGGAAAATCCCCCTAAGTCTCCCCCTTAGAGAACAGCAGGCACGCGCGGTACCAGCACGATGAGCATGCAGCAGAGCCACAAGCCTTCCGTTGTCAGGCGCCTGGCGCACCGGGGAAACCCCGGAACAACCCGCTTCGCAAGCGCCAGCAGAATCTGACTCCCGCAAATCGCGTTAGTCTAGCGTCATGGCATGGCTCGTACAATAAAGCCGCAACGCCTGCGACACCTGTACACACCACTCTCTAACACCTTGCTGCGAAACGCTTTAACGACATGAAACATGCCGCTGGCACGCTCGCATTCATTGCTCGCTTCGTGGTGCTCGGGCTGGCGGTTGCCTTCATCATCAGCCTGGTCTTGCCGAACGTGGGCAATCGACTGCGGGAACATCTCGGGGTTGTACACCCGACCACCGACTCCGTAAGCACACCGGCGCCGACACACTCGAGCGGTCCGATGTCCTACGCCGATGCCGTCGCCAAGGCGGCGCCCTCGGTGGTGAACATCTACGCCAACAAGATGGTGACCGAGCAAGCCGTGCAGATGTACACGGACCCCGTGCTCCAGCGCCTGTTCGGCGGACGCCCTGCGGGCCCCGCCTACAAGCGGCGTGAGCAAAGTCTGGGATCAGGTGTGATCGTGCAGCAGGGCTACGTGCTTACCAACAATCACGTCATCGCCAATGCCGACGACATCCAGGTGCTGCTGTACGACGGCCGCGTCGCCAAGGCCACCGTGGTTGGCGCCGATCAGGAGACCGACCTCGCCGTGCTGCGCATCGACGCCGGCAACCTGCCGGTGATCCACATCGCCGATCAACGCCCCGGACGCACGGGCGATGTCGTGCTAGCCATCGGCAACCCGCTAGGCCTCAACCAGACGGTAACGATGGGCATCATCAGCGCCATCGGGCGTCAGTTGAATACGTCCAGCCCCGAAGACTTTATCCAGACGGACGCGGCGATCAACCTCGGTAATTCGGGTGGTGCTCTGGTCAACACCGACGGCGAACTGGTGGGCATCAACACCCTACTCATCGGCAAAGCCGCCAACGCCGAAGGCATCAGCTTCGCCATCCCCGTGGCCAGCGCCAAGCGCGTGCTCGATCAGATTATCGATTCGGGTCATGTCGTCCGCGGCTGGATGGGCGCCGACTACACCTTCGTACCTGTCGCCGCCGACAGCGGCCTGCCGGCGGCGGCGCGCGGCGCACAGGTCACCGACATCTACCCCGGTGGCCCGGCGGCCCAGGCCGGCATCCAGCCACACGACATATTGCTGCGCATCGGCACGGAAGACATCGTCGATCCTGCTGACCTGCGCCGCCACGAAGCCGCGTTCAAGCCCGGCAGCAAGGTGGAAGTCTCTGGCCTGCGCAACGGCGCGCCGTTCCACACTGAGGTGATCCTGGCCCAGCGCCCACCGATGACGCCGACGGCGTCACTGGATGGCTGACATCCCAGCAGCTGCCACCGGTACGCGACCACCGGATGGATGGATAGCCAACCCATAGCGCTTGCGTAGCGTGCCCACGCGCTCCACGTAAACCTGCGTTTCGGCAAAGGGCGGCACACCGTTGTACTTCTGCACGTTTCCGGGGCCTGCGTTGTAAGCCGCCGCCGCAAGGCGCTCGTTGCCATTGAAGGTGCGCATCAGCAAGGCGAGATAACGGGCGCCGCCGCGAATGTTCTGCGCTGTATCGAAAGCATCGCGCACACCCATATTGGTGGCCGTGGCGGGCATCAGCTGCATCAGGCCCTGTGCACCCTTGATCGAAAGCGCCCGCGGATTGAATGCACTCTCTGCATGGATGATGGCCCGCAGGAAGGCCTCGTCCACACCCGACTCTTGGCTCGCCAGTTGGATCACATCCGCATAGGCACCGAGATTGAGTGCCACCGAATCCCAGCGGATGTTCGAATGCAGATTGCACGCGGCACAGGTGGCGATATAGCTGAACAACATGGTCACTGCGCGCCCCTGATCACCGGCGGGCCGCAGGTTCGTGTACTCCACGCTGCCGTCCTTGCGCACCACGCGGTAGACCGCGCCACGCAAGACGCGACTGCCATCATCGGCCACGTCTGCGACTGGCTTGTCGGGCACCGAATCACTTCGAGCGGGGCTGGCTTCGCTGTAGCTCCACTGCCCTGGCTTGCCGGTGGGCGTGGTGGACTGGGACGGCTGCGCGGGCGGAACGACACGCGCGGTGGTATCGACGGAATCCTTCACCCAAGCCACCGACGGGGGTTGCGGCGTGCTCGCCACCAACGCCTTGCTTGCAGAGGTATCGGCCGAGTCCTTGACCCCGGTCAGTGACGGGGCAGAAGACGTGGCCGTTGGCTTTCTACGCACCGGCTCGGATGCGCCCGCGATGCGGCTGCATCCCTGATAACCGGCAGTGCTACTACTGAAGACCACCTCACCCGACGAACCGGTGCAGCGATACAACGCCCCGGCATGACCCGCCCGAGGAAACACCAAGAACCCCATCAGGATCGCGCAGGCAGCCACCAGCCAGCGCATCGGCGTGCGCAGCCGTGATGTGGACAGCCCGGTCACGGACTTCCCTCGGGCCGCCCAACCTTGGCGGCGGCCTCATCCCGGTCAAACACCGACATCGATCCCCCTTCGCCAACTTCTCCCCGGCGTGTAGCGCAAGAACCGGGCCCGGCGGCAGTGTGCTCTCGCGCTGGGCGTCCGCCAAGCGGGACAAGGCTGATTCGTGCGGCATTACCCGTTTTGCAGACCTGGAGAAGGCATCCAGGCCACTTAAGTGATTGATCTGGCAAGCCCGTTCCAGTGGCGACTGGGACGTTTGGCGCGTAAACTGTGGGGTTCGGCGGCCTACCCGCCGCCTCCTTGAACGACGGTACCCAAGCCCATGACCGGCAAGCTTTTCATCAAGACTCACGGCTGCCAGATGAACGAGTACGACTCCGCCAAGATGGCCGACGTGCTCAAGGCCTCGCACGGTCTGGAACTGACGCAGGACGAATCCGAGGCGGACGTCATCCTGATCAACACGTGCTCCATCCGCGAAAAGGCACAGGAAAAGGTCTTCAGCCAGCTCGGACGCTGGAAGGAGCACAAGAAAGGTGGCAAAGCGGTGTTGATCGGCGTCGGCGGCTGCGTGGCCTCGCAGGAGGGCCAGGACATCATCAAGCGCGCGCCCTATGTAGATCTGGTATTTGGCCCGCAGACGCTGCACCGCCTGCCCGACCTGATCGAGGCGCAGCGAGCCTCCGGCAAGCCGCAGGTGGACATCAGCTTCCCCGAGATCGAGAAGTTCGACCGCCTGCCCGAGCCGCGCGCCGAAGGCCCCACCGCCTTCGTGTCAATCATGGAAGGCTGCTCCAAGTACTGCTCGTACTGCGTGGTGCCTTACACCCGCGGCGAGGAAATCAGCCGTCCGTTCGACGACGTGATTGTGGAGGTCGCCCAGCTCGCCGAGCAGGGCGTACGCGAAGTGAACCTGCTTGGCCAGAACGTCAACGCCTATCGAGGCCCGACGCACGATGGCGGCACCGCCGACCTCGCCGTGCTGATCCACGCTATCGCGCAGATCGACGGCATCGGTCGCATTCGCTTCACCACCTCACATCCGCTGGAGTTCTCCGACTCGCTGATCGAGGCGTACGCCAACGTGCCGCAGCTGTGCAATTTCCTGCACTTACCAGTGCAGGCCGGTTCGGATCGCATCCTTGCCGCCATGAAGCGCGGCTACACGGCGCTTGAGTTCAAGCAGAAAATCCGCAAGCTGCGCGCGGTGCGCCCAGACATCTGCATTTCGTCCGACTTCATCGTGGGCTTCCCTGGCGAGACCGACGACGATTTCGAGAAGACCATGAAGTTGATCGAAGACATCGGCTTCGACCAGAGCTTCTCCTTCATCTTCTCCTCGCGCCCTGGTACGCCGGCAGCTAACCTGGCGGATGACACGTCGCAGGAAGTGAAGCACGCGCGACTCTCCCGCCTGCAGGCCAAGCTCAACGACAACGCGCGCCAGATTAACGAAACCATGATTGGCACCGTGCAGCGTGTCCTGGTGGAAAAAGTCAGCAAGAAGAGCGCGAACGAAGTCACCGGCCGCACCGAGAACATGCGCTTCGTGAACTTCCCGGGCAGCACGCGCATGATCGGCCAGTTCGTCGACGTGGTGATCACCGAGGCGATGAGCAACTCGCTGCGTGGCCGCGTGAAGCTCGCCGACGAAGACGTCGCCCTGGCCTCGTGACGCCTGCGCTTTCGATTCGCGAAATCGGACCAGACGAGTTCACCCTCGCCTGGCCGCTGTTCCGCAGCGTTGTCGCTGCGGGGGACACTTATAGCTACCCGCCCGACCTGAGTTTTGAACAGGCGCGCGACTGGTGGACTTCGCCGCCCACGCACTGCTTCATCGCCGAACGAGCGAAACTCGTGCTTGGCTGCTACATGCTCCGCCCCAACCAACCTGGACTTGGCGATCACGTGGCCAACGCCGGCTACATGGTCTCCTCTGCGGCACGCGGACAGGGCGTAGCCTCCGCCATGTGCGAGCACTCCATGATGCAGGCCCGCGACGCGGGCTTCACCGCTATGCAGTTCAACTTTGTCGTCTCAACCAATACCACCGCGGTGCGCCTATGGCAGCGCCACGGTTTCCGCATCGTCGGGCAGGTGCCGGGCGCGTTCCGCCACGCTGCACATGGCCCGACCGATGTCTACGTGATGCATCGGCATCTTTGACACAAAAACATGACTAACGGCCTCAATCAACGCGATTTCTCCCTCGAGCCGGAAGACAACGCCCGGCTTTCCAACCTCTGCGGCCCCTTCGACGAGCACTTGCGCCAGATCGAATTGCGCTTGGGCGTGGAAATCAACCACCGTGGCAGCCTATTCCAGGTGATCGGCGAAGAAGGTGCTTCGCGCGCGACCGAAAAGGTGGTGCGCGCGCTTTATGCGGTGACCGAGAACGAGTCGCTCAACGGCGCGAAGATCAACCTACACCTTGCCGAGTCCGGCATTGACGCCATCGCCAACGACGCCGCCGATAGCGCACAGGACGTCAGCATCAAGGTGAAGCGCGGTGTCATCAAGGGGCGTGGCCCAAACCAGGCACGCTACCTGCACGCCATCACCACGCACGACATCAGCTTTGGCGTAGGCCCCGCCGGCACTGGCAAGACCTATCTCGCCGTGGCCAGTGCCGTTGAAGCGCTGGAAGCCAATCGCGTGCAGCGCCTGCTGCTGGTGCGTCCCGCGGTAGAGGCGGGCGAGAAGCTGGGCTTCCTGCCAGGAGATCTCTCGCAGAAGGTCGATCCGTATCTGCGGCCACTCTACGACGCACTGTACGAAATGCTCGGCTTCGAAAAGGTGGCCAAGCTGATCGAACGCAACGTAATCGAAATTGCGCCCCTTGCCTATATGCGCGGCCGCACGCTCAACGACTCCTACGTGATCCTCGACGAAGCGCAGAACACCACCGTCGAGCAGATGAAAATGTTCCTCACGCGCATCGGCTTCGGCTCGGTCGCGGTAATCACCGGTGACGTGAGCCAGGTCGATTTGCCGCGCAACGTCCGCTCCGGTCTGCGCCACGCCGTTGAAGTGCTACGCGGCGTGGACGGCATCAGCTTCACCTTTTTCACATCGCGCGACGTAGTACGTCATCCGCTGGTGGCGAAGATCGTGCGCGCCTACGAGGCCTTCGAACAGAGTTCCGAGGAGCCGCCGAGGTGAGTACGCCACTAACGCTGTCCGTCGGCTATGCCGCCTCGCGCAAGGGTGTTCCCACCTCGGCCAGTTTCCGCCAGTGGGTGGAAGCCGCTCTGCGCGGTGCGAAACGGCGCAAGGCAACGGAGCTTTCCATCCGCATCGTCGATGCGAAGGAAGGCCGTACGCTCAACCGCGACTATCGCGGCAAGGACTACGCCACTAACGTCCTGTCGTTTCCGGTCGAGTTGCCACCGGGCGTCAAATCGCCATTGATCGGCGACTTGGTGATCTGTTCGCCTGTCGTTGCCAAGGAAGCCACCGAGCAAGGCAAGCTAGCCCGCAACCACTGGGCGCACATGACCGTGCACGGCGTGCTGCACCTTCTCGGCTACGACCATATCGAGGATGACGAGGCCGAGGCCATGGAGGCGCTGGAAACACGAGTGCTGGCCGGACTCGGCATTGATGATCCCTACACCGTCGACGACGCCGACTGAATACGACTCGTCCACAAGCACGCCGGCCGGCACGCCCTTTCGCAGCGTATCTGCCGGCACTAAGCAGCGCGATGGAAGCAGGCATACAAATGCAACGACGTCTTCTGCTCGCCATGGGACTTCTGTTGGCGGCGATCGCTTCCCCGCCCGCGCTGTCGACCGACGCCCTTCGGCAGACACTAGCCCAGGCGACATGTAGTGCCATGCATGCAGCGGCCGCATCCGTGCCGGGCGATGGGCCGATGCTTCTGCCTAGCTATCCGGGCTTACCACCTGGTTCGGTTCGCGCGCTGGAAAACGTGGCATTCGTCTACGACAACGCCCTCGCGGGCATCGCACTCACTGCCTGTGGCGACCAGGCTCAGGCCCGTCGCATCGCCAACGCGCTGCTGCTTGCGGCATCGCACGACCCAACCTTCAACGACGGGCGACTGCGCAACGCTTATCTCGCTGGTTCGATAGGTAGCGGGAAAGTCGAGCTCCCCGGCTACTGGCAAAGCCAGGGCAATTACTGGAGCCAGGATCCCTATCAAGTAGGCACCGCCACCGGCAATGCGGCCTGGGCCGCCTTGCTGATGCTCACCGTGTACGACAGCACCCACGATCGGCGCTATCTCGACGGCGCCATCGCCCAGTTACGCTGGATCCAGGCACATACGCTCGGTAGCGCGCCACCCGCCTACGAAGGCGGGTTATTTGGCTACGACAACGCGCAGCGCCAACAGCACTGGAAGGCCACGGAACACAACCTGGACGTCTATGCCGCCGCTACCTGGGCGGGGCGCTACACCCGCGATGCCGCGCTGGCCCAACAAGCCAAGACAGCGGGTGACTTCGTGAAGTCGATGTGGGACCCGGAACAGCACCGCTTCCTGGTCGGTACGCTGGACGACGGCAGGACACTCTCCCGCGACAAGTCGGGCCTCGATGCACAAGTCTGGCCGCTGCTTGCCTTCAACCCGCACCCCGTCGAATGGAACCAGGTGTGGTCGTGGGTCGAATCGCAGCATCGCAGTGGTGACGGCTACGGCTATCGGCGCCACCCCGACGGCGTGTGGACAGAAGGAACGGCCCAAGTCGCCACTGCCTTGCTCGCCAGCGGAAAACCCGTGCCCGACACGTTGTGGCGGTTGCTCCTAGCCCAACGCAGCGCTGGCGGCATGCTCTACGCGACGCCACAGGCGCGCATCGCCACTGACTTCGCGATCGGCCCCACCTCTACTTACGCCGACTTCTTCTACTACCACCAGCCGCACCTCGGTGCGACCGCGTGGACCGCCCTGGCTGCCAAAGGTTGGAACCCGCTCACCGGGCAAGCCATCAACCCGACGGAACAGGCGCGATGAGCCAGCCACGAGCCCACTACCCGCAGGAGCGGGTTGCCTAGCGCCCCCGGCCCGGTCCCGGCTTCGCCCCTCCCGCTCCTTGTTCCTGAATCGTCACGAATTTTCGGCTAGACTGACTGTTCCGCCCGGTATCGGGCAGCATCTACACGAGTAATGAACGAGGACCCTGGCAGTACCAGCGGCCCGGCCCACCGCAGTTGGTGGGATCGACTGGGCCACATGTTTTCCGGCGAACCGCGCAACCGGAAGGAGCTCATCGACGAGCTGCGCACCGCCCAGGCCAATGGCCTGATGTCTCCTGACACCCTGACCATGGTCGAGGGTGCCATTAAGGTCACCGAGCTGAGCGTGGATGACGTCATGATCCCGCGCACCCAGATCGTGATGCTCTCCGCCGAGGCACCGCTGAGCGAGATTCTCGACACCGTCGTCGAATCCGGCCACTCGCGCTTCCCCGTACACGGCGAAGACAAGGACGACATCCTCGGCATCCTGCTTGCGAAGGACCTGCTTCGCTTCGTCGGCAATGGCGACCATTTCGACATCGCCAGCGTGCTGCGCCCGGCCGTGCTCATTCCCGAATCCATGCGCCTGAATGTGCTGCTGGCGGAGTTCCGCCATACACGCAACCACATGGCGCTGGTGGTTGACGAATACGGTGGCGTCGCCGGCCTGATCACCATCGAAGACGTGCTTGAGCAGATCGTCGGCGAGATCGATGACGAGCACGACGACGAGGAAGAACCCACGCTGATGCACGAGCAGTCGGACGGGGGCTGGGCCGTCAGCGCGCTCACCCCTATCGCCGACTTCAACGAACAGACGGGCGCCAACTTTTCCGATGAAGAGTTCGACACGGTCGGCGGCATGTGTACCTCCGAATTTGGCCATCTGCCGGAAGTGGGCGAGGAAATCACCATAGGCGGCTACCAATTTCACGTCACCGAAGCGGACGACCGGCGCGTGCAGGCCTTCCGCGTAACACGCCTCAAGGACGGTTGATCGTGCACCATCGGGGCAGGATGCCGGCGGCATCGATCGTGCGCCGCTTCATCAGCGGTTTCGTCGGCTTGGTCGTGTGTTGCGCGCTGCTCTGGCCATCGCACGCCCGTGCGGGCGTGGCCAACGCGCCCGGCAGCAACTTGGAAGTGTCGCTGATCACTTACGGACCGGGCGACACCTACTGGGAGCGCTTTGGGCACGACGCCATCGAGTTGCGCGACACCGTGAGCGGTGAAGCCGTCACCTTCAACTACGGCGTGTTCGACTTCGATGAGAGCGGCTTTCTGCTGAATTTTGCACGCGGCCAGATGCACTACCTGATGGACGCCGCACCCTCGGACGTCGACCAGCACTACTACGTCGACGTCGGACGCTCGGTAACGCGCCAGCACCTCGCCTTCACGCCGGCACAGGCGGCCGACCTGCGCGACTACCTGCTGTGGAATCTGCAGCCGGAAAACGTGCGCTACGAATACGACTACTACGTTCGGAATTGCGCCACGCGCGTGCGTGACGCGCTGGACAAGGCACTCGGCGGCACCCTGAAACCGCAGCTCGAAGCGCGCCCGGGCGGCATGACGTTCCGCCAGCAGACAGCGCGCCTGATGAGCCAGCAGGCCTGGCTCATGCTGATCCTCGATCTCGGCCTGGGCCCCTATGCCGACCAGCCGCTCAATGCCTGGCAGGAGAGCTTCCTGCCAGAGGTCTTGCAACACGAGATCAGCCACGTCACCGTGACTGGCGTCGAAGGTAAAGCGCAGCAGCTAGTGCTGGACGAGCAGGAACTCTCACCGAACCGCCTCGTTCCACCGCCGGCCACGGCGCCCGACCTTCGCCTACCGCTGGCTCTGGCCGGCCTCGTCTTCGCTGCCCTACTGCTCGCCACCCGCCGCTTCGCACCGATCGTCTACGCCCTGCTGGGCAGTGTCTATCTGGTACTGGCCGGTTTCGTCGGCGTAACGCTGCTAATTCTCTGGGCGCTCACTACACATCATTCGGCGTGGGCCAACGCCAACCTACTGCTGTTCAACCCGCTGGCGTTCTTCCTGCTGCCCGCGTTGTGGCGCTCGCGCAAGCGCCTCGCCGTTTCGCGCTTGGCCAACGGACTGATTGCCCTGCAACTGCTAGCCGTACTGGCCGCCTGCCTGATGCATCTGCTGCCCGGCGTGGTGCAACAGAACCAGCCTTGGCTGCTGTTCGCGCTGCCGGTATGGCTTGTGATGGCGTGGTGCATGCGTCGTCATTCTGAGCCGAGCAACCCGACTGCCTGAGCTGCTGTCGTTGCCCAGACTTCGATGGCGGCGCATCATTTGCCTATGCATATGACCGTCGCCAAACCCACAGTTGAGTCAGCGCCCTCATCAATGGTCGTCAATTGTGTTGCCTATCGTTTTGACGGGCAGCGCATCGGCGACACCAGCCTCGATGACATCAGCGAAGTGCTGAAAGAACCCGATACGTTCGTCTGGGTGGGGCTGCATGAGCCAGATGAGACCTTGCTGCAAAAGCTCCAGGAAGAGTTCGATCTGCATGATCTTGCGATCGAGGACGCCCAGCACGCGCATCAGCGCACTAAGATCGAAGCCTACGGCGATTCACTGTTCATCGTGGTACAGACCGCGCAGTTGGTCAGCGGACACATCGCCTTCGGCGAAACGCACGTCTTCCTGGGGCCGCGTTATCTGGTCACGGTACGCCACGGTGCCTCGCTTTCCTACGCCCCCGCCCGGCGTAACTGCGAGCACACACCCGAGCTGCTAGCGCTCGGCCCAGCCTATGGCCTTTACGGCGTGCTCGACTTCATCGTCGACAATTTGCTCCCCATCGTGCGCGACTTCCGCGAAGAATTGCAGGAACTAGAGAAGGACATCTTCTCCGACACCTTCAAGCGCAGCACCATCCGCCGCCTATACGATATGCAGCGCGACCTGATGACGTTGCGGCTGGCGGTAGCCCCCATGCAGGACATCATCAGCCAGTTGGTACGCCAGCACCCGCAACTCATTCCCGACGAACTGCGCGCTTATTTCCGAGACGTATACGACCACGTGTTTCGCGTCAACGAATCGATCAGCGCCATGCGTGAAATGCTCGCCGCCGCTATCAACGTGAACCTGTCCCTGGTCACCTTTGGTCAGAACGAGGTGATGAAGCGCCTGGCCGGCTACGCGGCCATGCTCGCCGCCCCTACTCTGATCACGAGCTGGTACGGCATGAATTTTACGCACATGCCTGAACTCGCCAAGCCATGGGCCTATCCAGTGATCATCGGCTTGGTGCTTACGATCGTCGTGACGATCTACATTACGCTCAAGCGAAATCGCTGGCTCTGACCCTAGGGGGGCGCGCCAAAGCACTCCGACAACGAAGTAAAAACGGCGACCCTTAGGTCGCCGTTTTTACTTTCAGAACGCGGTGATTACTTGGCCGGCGTCGCCGAAGCGTCCTTCGCCGTCCACTCCTTCAGCCACGCATTCACCGTCTCATGCCATTGCACGCTGTTCTGCGGCTTGAGCACCCAATGATTCTCGTCGGGGAAATGCAGCAGTTTGCTGGGAATGCCGCGACGCTGCAGCGCAGTGAATGCACCCAGGCCCTGTGTATCGGGGATGCGGAAATCCTTGGCCGAGTGAACCACCAACATCGGTACGCGCCAATCCTTGACGTGGTTGACGGGGTTGAACTTCTCGTAGTTCTCTGGGTGCTCGTACTGCGTGCCGCCGTTCTCGCGTTCCTCGAACCACAGCTCTTCGGTGTCGTAGTACATGGCGCGCGCATCGAACACGCCGTCATGATCGACCAGACACTTCCACGGCTGGTTCCACACGCCAGCCATCCAGTAAATCATGTAGCCACCGTAGCTGGCGCCCAGTGCGCAGGCGCGATCGCCATCGAGGAAGCCGTACTTGGACAGCGCGGCGCTCCATCCAGCCTTGAGGTCTTCCAGCGGCTTGCCACCCCAGTCACCCGAGATCGAATCGGTGAACGCCTGGCCGTAGCCGGTGGAGCCGTGGAAGTTGATGGTGACCACGGCGAAGCCCTGGCCCGCGTAAGTCTGCGGGTTCCAGCGATAGCTCCACGCATTGTTCATGGCGCCCTGCGGACCGCCATGAATGATGAAGGCGACCGGATACTTCTTGCCGGACTTGTAACCGACCGGCTTAACCACGTAGCCCTGCACGGTTTCGTTGTTCCACCCCTTGAACGTGAAGAACTCGGGCTCACCCATCTGCGTCTTCTTGAGGCGCTCGACGTTGTAATGCGACACCTGCTTGAGGCCCTTGCCCTGCAGGTCAGCCGTGTAGAGATCAGCCGAACGCTTCAGATCGTCACGCTGCACCAGCAACGACGACTTACCTAAGGAGTAGGCACCCACTTCGCCATTGGTGACGAGCGTGGTGACTTTGCCGCTGACAGCGTCCACGGCGAACAGAGGATGCTGGCCATTGTCGTCGGCAGTCACATAAAGCGTCTTGCCGTCCGCCGAAACCTGCATGCCGCCTGCAGAGCGATCCCAATTGGGCGCTACTTCGTGCTTCTGGCCGCTGGCAAGATCCAGCGCCATGATGCGGAAGCGGTCAGCTTCGGACACCGGCACCTTCATGGCCAGGTAGTACAGCGTCTTGCCATCCGGCGATGGCACCGGGAACGCATCCCAAGCCGGATTGTCCGCTGTCAGGTTGCGCGGCGCGGCCGAACCATCCGCCGGCACACTGTAGACGTCGAAGTTGGTCGACCACGGCTCGCTGTTGCCCGCAATGCGCACATCGAAGTACACCGTCTTGCCGTCCGGCGAGAAGCTGAATTCGCCGTCGTCGCCGAAGGGCTTGCTTGGCACGTCGCCATCGATGCCGCGCGTGAGCCGCATCGGCTGCTCGGACGGATTATCTAGGTCGGTGATGAAGAGCTGGGCGCGTCGGCCATCGGCCCACGTATCCCAATGGCGCACCAAAAGCTTGTCGTACACAGTGCCCGAGGCCTTGTCTTTCTCCCGGCCGTCCAGACGCTCCTTGGTGCAAGCAAGATCGGCGCAATCAGTGAACACGCCAAAGGTCAGAAGTGCCTTCTTGCCATCCGGTGAGAGCTTGTAGCCATCGACATCAATCGGCGCATGCGTCACCTGCGTTGCGGTGGCTGATGTACCGAGCGGGCGACGCCAGAGCTGTGACACACCGTCCTTCTCTGCCACGTAGTAGATCGCCGAACCATCCGAAGACCAACGCGGCGAAGAGGCCTTCTCCGCCAACTTGACCGGCGTGCTGCCCTTGGCGAGATCGAGCACATAGATCGAGGTGATGCCCTTGTTCGCGGCGTAGTCGGTGGCGCGCAAGGTATACAGCGCCTGGTGGCCATCGGGCGAGAGCTGCGGGTCGCCGACGCGATCCATCATCACCAGATCACGGATACCGAAAGGATGGGTGCCGTGGCTTTCGACCTCGGCCGCCACGGCGGAAGTAGCAGCTAGCGCGAGCGCCAGCCCTACAAACAGGGTTTTCATGAGCGGAGTTCCTGGATGTTGCGAAAACATCGACGGTAAGAGGCAGGGAAGCTTGACGCAAGGCACGGTGCGACAAGCGCTCGCCTGACTGCGTATGTGGCCGACACCACCATCTCAGACCATAAGGTCCAAAGGGCCAAAGCGCCCCTGAAGCCATCTCACAGTGACCATCCAGAGCACTTCGAGACGGGCGTCTCATAATCCACTGACGCGCAGCGTCACTTTCTGCCCTGCAGAAGCAGGCGACATAGGCGCACCGAGACATGCTCGACAATCCTGCAAGAACGTAGGCCTTTTCAGGTTGTCCGGGCCCGTGACCCTATGCACAATCCACACACCCGCCACACTGCGGGTAACCACCAAATGACAAACGTGGCATAGAACATGCTGCAGCCGTCACGAGCTTCCTGGTCGTTCCAGACCGCGTAAAGGGGTCCGTTCCCGCCTAGGGGGAATCGGGACCGGGGCTCAGGGGGCACTACCGGTTAGCTAACCAAAAACAGAGGAACCACCATGAAGAACGTGCAGAAGGGCTTTACCCTGATCGAACTGATGATCGTCGTGGCGATCATCGCGATCCTGGCCGCCATCGCTATCCCGCAGTACCAGAGCTACATCACCAAGTCGCAGTTCTCCGAGTCGCAGACCATCGCTGACGGCTTGAAGACACCGATCGTGGAGTACTTCAACCAGACAGGCTCATGCCCGGCGGTCGGCGGCGCAAATGGCACGAATGGCAGCCTAGCTTCCAATATTTTGAGCTACAGCGGCAAGTACGTTAAGTCCGCGACTGTCGCACCGAACGCTGCCAAGACTGGCTGCGAAATCTCCGTCCTCTTCAAGGCTTCGCCGTCGGTTTCGACGCCGCTGAATGGCGCAACGGTAATCATCGCCGGCACCGACAACGGCGGCTCGTTCAGCTGGCTTTGCGACCAGGGCAATGCTAGCAAGATCCCCACCAAGTACGAGCCGACGGCCTGTGTAGGCAACTGATACAGCACGCACGTACATGCTCCATCCGAAAGCCCCTCATTCGAGGGGTTTTCTTTTCTTGCGATGTCGCGCACGTTCAACAACAACCGCTGGCCTGCCACTTGCTTCAGCTTGCGGCATCATCAGGGGGCATACCAAAATGAAACATGCGCGCGGTTTTAGTTTGATCGAATTGATGATCGTGGTAGCCATCATCGCGATCCTTGCCAGCATCGCGATCTCGGTCTACACCAATTCGACCGGAAAGGCGCAACTGAGCGAGGCGTTCACGCTCGCGGATGGCATGAAAACCGATGTGGCCGACTACTACACCCAGACCGGAGGCTGCCCAACGCCCGGGGCAAACGGGTTACCGGCAGCAGCCAGCTATAGTGGCCACTACGTAGCCAGCATCAACATCACGGCAGGCGGCGCTGGCTGCGTGATCACGGCCCTGATGCGAAACCAAACCGTGGCCCCCAGGCTACAAGGCAAACAGGTCAAGCTCACCATGACTGGAAGCGCGGACGGCGCCATAAACTGGCAGTGCACCAGCGATGCGGACCTGATTTACCTTCCCCAAACCTGCCAGTAGCCTTTGCCCGGCATAGCCCTAATGGCTACGCCACCCTTTGATCTACTGGGATTTCTGATGTCCGCCCGAACACGCGCCCTGCTTGGGCTGACGATCACGCTGATCGCCTGTGCACTGTTGTACTGGCCGGCCATGCATGGCCCCTTCCTATTTGACGACTTTCCCAACCTGGCGGCGCTGGACAGCATCGATCTCGTATCAAGCTGGCGAGACTTGGGCATCTACTTGTCCCAGCCGCGCAATTTTCCTGGCAGACCTGTGGCCATGCTGAGCTTTCTGTTGCAGAAAGCCTCTTGGCCAGACCATCCATTCCCGTTCCACGTCGTCAACCTTGGCATCCATCTGCTCAACGGCTTGCTGGTGTTCGCTCTGGTCCGGCGAGTCGCACGCCATTACTTACTCAACAAGATCACGCCTGATTCGCTCGACAACCGCGCAAACGTCGCCGCATGCTTGGCGACCGCGGCTTGGCTACTCAACCCCATCCAGCTCTCGGGCGTGGTGCTGGTTGTGCAACGCATGACTCTGCTGATGGCCATGTTCATGCTACTTGGCCTGCTGGCCTACACGCGGGGACTGTTAGCGACCGAAGCACCTGCATGGCGACGTGGCATGTGGATGCTGCTGGGGCTGGGTGCATGCATGGGCCTAGCGTTCCTCAGCAAGGAGAACGGCATCCTGTTGCCGGTGTATGTGCTGGTGCTGGATGCCACGCTATTGCGTTCGGACGTTCAGCGCCTCCCCACTATGGTTGCCTGGCTGCGACGCCTACTGATCTGGCCTGTCGTGCTATTCGTGATCGGCTATCTGCTCTGGACACTTCCCAACGAATGGGGACACGCCGGCACACGCGACTTCACCGTGGGGCAGCGTCTACTGACCGAACCGCGCATCCTGTTCGACTACCTCGGCAAGATTTTCCTGCCGCGCTTCGGACTGTACGGCCTGTATCACGACGGCTATGCCGTGTCGCGCAGTCTGTTTTCACCATGGACCACGCTGCCCGCCCTGCTGGCACTGATCGCGGCGCTGGTGGCAGCCTTGGCGGGCCTACGCCGGTGGCCGCTTTTCGCGCTAGCGGTACTTTGGTATAGCGGTGGCCAATTGCTGGAAAGCTCCACGGTGATGCTGGAGCTGTACTTCGAGCACCGCAACTACATGCCGCTGGTCGGTCCCGTGATGGCTTTTGCACTGAGCGCAGCACGGCTACCCCAAGAGCAAGAGCGACAGCAACGCACGCTGTACATGATTTCCGGCCTCTGGCTACTGGCCTGCTGCATCACGACCGGACTGAGCGCTCGTGTGTATGCCTCGGAAGATAGTCTGGCCTTGATCTGGGCCAACTCCCAAGCGGACTCGATTCGTGCACAGACTTATCTCGTCGATCGGCTCTACAAGCACGGCCAGCCGACCGCCGCCATGCAAGTACTCGACAAGGCCTTTCAACAACACCCAAACGACATCTCATTGGCCGAAGATCGCGCCCTGCTCAAATGCGCACAAGGCGACCTGTCGCAGACTGATCTGGACGAGCTGGACGCACTACTACGCGCGACAGGTTTCGACCAGGGTGGATTAGAGAACATCGAAACGCTGCGCACGATGGCGACCCAAGGGTCGTGCCCTGTGCTTACGTCTAAGGCTTGGCTTGGCCTCACCGATGCACTGCTATTGAACCCTCTATACGCCGACAACGGCTTTGCAGCCGGCTTCCTGCACTACCAGAGGCATTACTGGGCGGTCAGCCAGGGAAACCTTGGCATGGCCATTCACGAGCTTGAGGCCACCTACCAGAACGACCCAGACGCAAATATTCCACGCCTAGAGGCCAAATACCTGGTCAGCGCCCACCTGTACGACCAGGCCATAAGCGTATTACACAGCACCGACTACAACCGCCTGCCGCTGCTGCGCCGCCTGTTGGTGGATGATCGTGCAATCAATGCAGACGAAATCGTTGAAATCGAGAAGATGCGCAAGAATCCACACGAAACGGCCGGGAAAGCCAGATAGTCTGATTGTGGCGCTTTGTGCGCCACAATAGCCGTCCAGCCCTCAACTTCAACGAAATGAGCTCCTCCTGGAAAGCGTATGCCGCGCGTGGGCTCCTGCCTCTCTCGCTGCTCATTGTCATGATCGTCTATTGGCCCGGCCTCCAGGGTTACTGGCTGTTCGACGACAACCCCAACATCGTGGACAACCCCGGTGTGCAGCCGCATGAGGTAAGTGTGCCCGTCCTCGTACGAGCCGCGCTGTCCTCGCCGGCCAGCGATTTCAAGCGGCCACTGGCTTCGCTGAGCTTCGCCGCGAACTATCTGGCGGGTGGTTTGGATCCGTTCGGCTGGAAGCTGATCAACCTCATCATTCACTTGTTGAACGGCGTGCTGGTCTTCTTGCTCACGCGACGTTTGCTCACCATCGTAAGAACGGCCCCATCTGCTGCTAACAAACACACAAGAGGCGGGCTTGAAGCCTCTCCTGTTTCCATCGTTGCCGCATTGACAGCCGCCGGATGGATGCTTCTGCCCATCAATCTCACCGGCGTGCTGTATGTGGTGCAGCGCGAGGAGAGCATGGCCAATCTATTTGTGCTTCTGGGACTGATTGGTTACGTGGCGGGAAGGCAATGGATGCTGGCCAGCACCACCACTACCGACGAGAGCAAATCAGAATGGGGCGGCTTCTGGATTTGCACTACGAGCCTGATCATCCCCACTGCCATAGGCATGCTCGCCAAGGAAACGGCGGTGATGCTGCCGCTGTATGCTTTCTTGATCGAATGGATCGTGTTCGGTTTCCGCCGCCAAGATCAAACGCACACCGCCAGCGACGGGGCGCAGAATGGATACATCATCAGCCTATTCATAGTACTGCTGATCATCCCGATGATCGCCGGACTGGCGTGGCAGATTCCGCATGTATTGAATCCCGCCAACTGGGCTGCTCGAGATTTCACACTCGGCCAGCGACTACTCAGCGAGGCACGTGTCGTTTGCGACTATCTAGTGTGGACGGTGCTGCCCACACCGCATGCCTTGTCGTTCTACCACGACGATTTCCGCATCTCGACCGGATTGCTTTCGCCCTGGACCACACTGGCCAGTCTGTTCGTCTTGGCCGCGCTTGTCGTGCTGGTGTTTTGGTTACGCCAGCGGCGACCGATGGTGGCTCTCGGCATTGCCCTGTTCCTGGGCTGCCAGCTGTTGACCGGCACCATCCTGCAGTTGGAGCTCGTGTACGAACATCGCAACTACTTCGCCAGTTTCGGCGTGTTGTTGGCCGTCGTGCCTTGGCTGGCAGAGACCGGGAGCGGCTCGGCGACGCCGTCGTACCTGAGTCGCACTGTGCTTGCCGGCTTGATGCTGTGGTGGACAGGCCTCACCGCCCTCACCGCCTATGCCTGGAGCGATCCACTGCGCCTTGCGCAAGAGCTTGCCGAGCGGGCGCCTGACTCGCCACGTGCGCAATACGAGCTGGGGCGCACGTACATTATCTATTCGCACTACGACTCTGCCTCGCCCTATACCAAACTGGCCTACGCTCCACTGGAAAGAGCGGCAAACCTCCCCGAATCGTCGATCCTGCCCCAGCAGGCCCTGATTTTCATGAACTCACGCATGGGGCTACCACTGAAGGCACAGTGGTGGGACAGCATGATCGCCAAGCTCAAGGCGCGAAAATCCGGCGTGCAGGACGAAAGCTCATTGGCCGCATTGGCAGAATGCGCCCGGGATGGCTCCTGCCCCCTTCCCACCGATCGCATGGTGCAGGCATTCGAAGTGGCGCTTTCACATCCTGCACCCAGCGCCAGATTGCAGGCCACCTACAGTAGCTATGCCTGGAACGTGCTGGACAATCACACCCTGGGGCTCCACATGATCGAGGGCGCGGTGAATTCTTCTCCTAGTGAACCAAGCTACCGCGTCACACTGGTGCGCATGCTGGCAGCTAATGGAGACGACGCAAAGGCGCGTACGGCACTAGAACAGCTGCAAACCATGAATTTAGGCGGAAGACTGGATGCCACCATCCAGTCACTGCAGGCGCTTCTCGATAAGCCCGCGCCACCGGCCTCGAGCGACACGCTGCGATAGAATTCGTGACCACGAACTCGAAGCACCTACATCGACCATCACGATACTGGCAATACCCAACAGGACAAAACACGATTCATGCGCTTCGCTTTCGGAAAAAACTGGCGTTCCTTCCTGTCTTTGCTGGATGAGCATCGGATTAATCAGTCACGCACCGCCATCTGCGAGTTGCTGGGTCGAGAGAATCTGCGGGGCTGGCGCGTGCTCGATATTGGCTCTGGCAGTGGCCTGTCCAGTCTCGCCATGCATCAGCTTGGCGCCGAAGTGGTCTCGTTCGATTACGACCCCGACTCTGTAGACTGCACCGAAGAGTTGCACCGGCTTTACGGCGTCGGCGACAAACGCTGGACCGTGACGCAGGGCTCTGTGCTCGATACGGCTTTCATGCAGTCACTCGGGACATTCGATCTGGTCTATTCGTGGGGCGTACTGCATCACACCGGCGCAATGTGGCAAGCCCTTGATCTGGCGCAGCAGGATGTCGCTCCCGGCGGAACGCTGCTAATTGCTCTGTACAACGATCAGGGCATGCGCTCTCGGATCTGGCACAGCATCAAGCGTTGTTATTGCAGGGGCACCCTTGGACGCTGGCTGGTCAAGGCCACGTTCTTTCCACTGTTCTGGCTGTACAGTTTGGCGCTGGACGTCCGCCAACGAGAATTTCCCGGCAGCCATATCCGCAACTATGCGCGCAAACGGGGCATGTCGATCACGCACGACTGGAGCGACTGGCTGGGCGGATATCCATTCGAAGTCGCCAAACCGGAAGATGTCGTGAGCTTGCTGTCAGCGAAGGGATTTGCATTGCAGCGACAAGTCCTCACCCATGGACTTGGCTGCAACGAATTCGTCTTCAAGCGCCGAGCCTGACGCTGCCCAACGCATCCACTTGGATGCATCCGCACATCAACTCTCTGCCAACAAATATTACCTCAAGCACCGGAATCGCCCGTCATGATGATCACTCCAACCCGCTTGGGCAGAGCCGTGAAATGGCTTGTCGCTGGCAACCCAGCGCAACGCAGGCGAGTACGCCAGGAAATGGCTCGCGCTACTGCGGCCATCTTCGGAGATTTCCCAATCAGCGAAGACCACAAGCTTTGGCGTGACGACAAGGCATTCCTGGGTGACTTCAACCGCATGTCACCGGAAAATCCATACTCGCAGGACAGAAAGTGGACACTGCGCGAGTACGTGAAGCTCAACAATGCGCTGCCAGGAGACCTGGCCGAATGTGGCTGTTACGTCGGCACCTCTGCGTTCTTCATCGCACAGGCATCCACGCATGGAAAACTGTACTTGTTTGATTCATTCCAAGGGCTTTCCGCGCCGGAAGCAACGGATCTAAACGTCGCGGAGTCCGTGATGCCTTGGTCCGAAGGCGGCGGCGACCTGACTGCGAGCGAGGCGACCGTGCGGCATAACCTTGCCCGCTACAACTCTGTCGAAATATTGCCTGGCTGGATTCCCGAGCGATTTGCCGAAGTGGCCGATCGTGAATTTCGGCTCGTTCACATCGATGTCGATCTTTATCAACCGACCCGCGACAGCCTCAATTTCTTCTATCCTCGACTCGTCAAGGGTGGCGTTATTGTCATGGATGACTATGGATTCAAGACCTGTCCCGGTGCAACGCGCGCCGCGGATGAGCTGGCAGCGTCAGAAGGCATCCAGGTCTTGCACCTGGCCACTGGCCAGGGCGTCATCATGAAACGGTGATTTCTTTTGGAAAGCAGCAACCCAATGCTATGGCGTTAACCCAATGCTATGGCGTTCAAAGGGCTGCAGAATTTCGATCGATCATATAGATCCACAACGGCCATGCGTGACTGGGATTGGCCATCCTCACCGCCGCCGCCTTAATCAACTCGTCGTGCGAATACTTCAATGATGTTGCCGCCCGCATGCAATCTATCCGCCATACCGAGAAGCGGCCTGAGCACGTAATTTTTAGGCGACAACGGCCATAGAGGCGTCTTGGCTTTATTGAAGGTAGCCAAGCTCTGAACCTTGAAGCCCGCTTTGACAAGCAGGGCCTCCATCGTAGATGGAGTAAAGAAATAGGTATGGTGTAGCGAGTAAGCATCGAATCGCGATTGCTTTCCACCAACACGAAGCCCACGACGAAGCCGATCAAGGTCATTGTCGAATTGCTGCGGCACCTCGAGCACGAATAGCCCGCCTGGCTTGAGAACCTGCGCACACCAGCGCGCGTGCGCAAGCGGATCGGGCATGTGCTCAAGCACGTGATTCATATGGATGGCGTCGAATCGTGGGCCGAACATCTCTTCGACGGCATCGATCGACAGCAAGGTCACACCATTCTTCTGCTCTGCGACAGCCCGAGCATCCGCGGACAGTTCGATGCCAATGCAATCATTCCCCGCATCGCGACCCGCTCGAACAAAATCACCAGTCGCCGCGCCGTAGTCGAGAATCGACAACGGCCCTTCTTTGTTGGACATGCGTTCAATGCGCGAAATTCTGGCACGCATATAGTCGAGCCGCGCCTTCGTCGCGGACTCGTAATCGGCCGGTGAGGCTCCGGCGCCACCGAAGTACATGGCATCCGTATAGAGCGTTGCGTAGCCCTCCGCATTAGGCCGGGGGCTCAGCCAGCGCAAGGAGCAAACGGGGCAACGCACCACATCGAAGGGCGGCATGAGATCGAGGTACTCGTACCATCGCCGATCGGGTACTCCGTGCTCGCCCTCACACAGCAAACAATCCCGCACCGTTTCAACCGGAAGTTGGCCAAGCCGGTTTTGCCAAGAACTATTCATGCACTGCCCCAGATCCATCCCCGCCAAACTGCATACCTACCAGTGCAATCAGCAAATTCGTCGCCACGTGCGCAGCGCGAATCAATATCGCCAAAGCACCTGCCTGCGCCAGATCCAGGCCAAACCCATGACCACCCAGCATGTAGATCGCCTCGGTCACTCCCAGGTTGCCAGGCAAGATAGAGACGAGGGATGACGCATACACCAAGCACGCCAAAATAAGCGCCTGCCCGAAACCTATCGAGGCATCAAACCCCGCATACACCCAATACAGTAACAGTGTGCCCAGAACGTACTGGGCAACGACACCCATGAGTCCACTTGGAGATAGACCAGTAACAGCCCGATGCATGAGTTGCTTTCGATTCGCCAGCCATGCCGGACGCGTCAGGTTGTCCAACCACTTCAACCATAGTTTGCGCATGAAGAAAGCGGCCAGCCACAGCAGAAACAGCACGGTGGCCGGCCAGCGGCCGCGTGGGTCGCCGATAAGTAGCAATCCAATCGCAAGCCCGGCAAGTGCGACCCACAAACTCAACGCGAGCTGACGCCAGGTTGCCAGCAGGCTGTCCGCAACACTCACTTTGTGCCGCCCTAGCCATGCCACACGAATCGCGATACCGCCGGCCTGGAACGGGGCCACGTAGTTCGCCAACGCCCCCCATGCCCACACCGACACGAAGCGCCGGACTCGCAGACGAACAGGGGTATCGAGGAACACCAGGAAGTTGCGCGCCTGCACCAGCGTGCCGCAGATCATGATCACGATGGTGCCGACGAAGGTCAGCGCCTGTTTGCGCCAGATCGCTGCAAGTTCCGGCCACCAATGCACGACCAACACCGCCGCAATGATGACGAGCACGACATACGCCGCGTTGCGCCACATTCTCCACGGCCGACTCATGACTGCAGCACTCCCGCCCCACCGTCCAGCAAAGCCAGGTAGCGTGACGCAATGACCTGGGGGCTGTGTGCGGCGATCACCGCATCACCGCGGGGCGACGGCTGCGCCAGCTCCGCATCCATTGCACCCGTCAACGCCGCTGCATCACCCACAGGGGAGAGGCGGCCATAATGCCCGCATTCGAGTATTTCACGGGGCCCATGAGGACAGTCGGTGGATACCACGGAAACACCCAACGCCAAGGCCTCCAGCAGGACATTCGGATAGCCCTCCCAGCGGGAGGAAAGAACGTGCAAATCAGCTTCCGCCAACACGCGATACGGGTTGTCCATCGCGCCGGTGAAGACGACACGATCCGTCAGCCCGAGATTTCGCACAACATCTTCCAGGCTCGCACGCTGTTCGCCGCCCCCCACAATGACGAGGCGATGGCTACTGCGCAACGCACTGATGGCGTACGCCTGCAACAGGGTGGGAAAATCTTTCGCTTCGGTCAAACGCCCCAGCGAGACAATATATGGTGCTTTGTCCTGCACCGCTGCCGGCAAGTCGGCTATCGCGAGTTGACGCAACCGTTCGACATCGACCGGATTGCGTATGACGTGGATACGGTCATCCGCAAGACCCAGCCCATGCAGATCCTGGGCAACCCCCTCTGACACCGCAACCAGTCCGTCAGCGCGCTTGTAGAGCCAGCGCATCGCTTGTCGTTTCAAGGCACTTTTGGTGTTGACGAGACTCGATGCCTCCCGCAAGACAAGCCGCATGCGCATGCGCGCGTGCATGCAAGCCAGGACGGTCAACAGATTCGTGCCTGTGATCGTGCTCAACACGGCATGCGGTTTCACCGTGCGGATGAGCGATGCCAGCCTGGGGAGTGCCTTCCATGCCAGCGCAAGCCCCTTGGGTGCATCAACCGCATCGATCAACTCATGCAACGTCACAGCCGCTGGAACAGCCGAGCGCAGCGGGCCACCGCCCAGCAAGGCAGCCACGTGAACTTCCCGTCCCTCCGCCACGAACGATTCCGCCAGTTGCAGCAACACACGCTCGCCGCCGCCTCGATCGAGGCTCGGCAAGACGAGCAGTATGCGGTGGGCGCGGGTGATCACGCGATCAACCTGCGCGCCAGCGCAGGTAGGCATAGGCCAGCCACAGGGGCTGGGAATGATCAGCACGCCCTGCACGATGCTCGCGCAGCAACGCGTGCAACCCCGCCGCATCCACGACACCCGTGTCTTCCGAATCCGTCATGGCGAGCAGTTCATCTCCCAGCCAATTGCGCAGCCAGTGACTGACCGGCGATGCGAATCCCTGCTTGCGACGCTTCCAGATGAAGTCGGGCACGCGGCCGCGCATGGCTGCATGCAGCAGGCGCTTTCCTCGCATGCCGGAGAAGTGCCATTGCCAGGGCAGGCGAATCACGAATTCAAAAAGCGCCTTGTCCAGGAAGGGGCTGCGAGCCTCGAGCGAATACATCATTGTCGCGCGATCAACCTTCTGCAGGATGTCCTGGGGCAAATAGACCAAGCAATCCTGCAGCAGCATGTGCCGAAGTTCATTCGGATCATCTGGCCAGGGTCGATCGGACATCGAGTTTCCTGCGCCCAACCCGGGCACTAGTTGCGCGAGCGTTTCCTTGCGGATGGCCGGCGGTCCTATGTAGGCATCCCGGTCCTCTCGAGCCAACCTCACGAAAAGATGCGCACGTTTCAAAAGGCTGCCGCTGTGATGCGCGTAGGGCTCTGGCGTCGCTAGCACGCCACGCTCGATCATCGAACGCAACGAAGCCGGCAGCATGTGATATCGCTGGCGGAGCAATCGGCCCATGTATCTGGCGTACCCGCCGAAGATCTCATCGCTGCCATCGCCCGTAAGAACCACCTTTACGTGCCGGGCTGCCACCGAAGCGACCAATGCGCTGGGAACCAGGGAGGAATCGCCGAACGGCTGGCCCATGCGACGGGGAAGTTCCGTTGCAAGGATCGCCGCCATATCTGGCTTGATCTCTTCAGCCGTGTGCAGCGTGCCCAACTCGGCGGCTGCCCGGGCCGCTGGCGCCCGCTCATCGAAGGTTGGCTCGGCAAAGCCCGCCGTGAACGTTCGCAGCCTTCCGAACCCCGATGCCTGTGCGAGCGCGCACACGGTGGTGGAATCGACTCCGCCGGAAAGAAACGCCCCGACCTCCACATCAGACGCCAACTGACGGCGGCGCACGCCTTGCGTCAACAGTTCGCGGATCTGCTCGGCCGCCTCCCCGAAACTGCCCGTCCAGGGCTCGACCGATGGCGCCCAATAGCGCTCATGTACGCTCGAGCCATCCGCGCGCAGCCGCAGAGTGTGGGCCGGCAAAATCTCACTGACACCGGCCACGCACGTCTTTCCGGGCAATGCGTAACCGTAGCGGAAATAGTCCGCGATGCCCGCAGCATCTTCCCTGACAGCAACATCCGGAGTCAGCACCGCCAGTGCCGGCAGCTCGGACGCGCAGGCAAAGGTCGCGCCGTGGCGGCGGTAATACAGAGGCTTCTTGCCGAAGCGATCCCTTGAAAGCAACACGTCGCCGGAAGCGGAATCGTGCAACACGAATGCCCACATACCATCCAGGCGCTCGACAAACCGTGCACCTTCCGTGACCAACCCGGCCAGCAACACCTCAGTGTCGCTGTCATCCCGGAAATTCCATCGCTCCGCCAATTGCGCCCGCAGTTCCCGGTAGTTGTAGATCTCACCGTTGAATACCAGAACCCAACGCCCACTAGGATCACGCATGGGCTGGTGGCCACCCTTGACATCAATGATCGCTAGGCGCGTGTGTCCGGCGATGAAGTCGTCGCCGACAAAGCAGCCGGATTCATCGGGACCGCGTTGCCTCAGCCTCTGCAAGGCTTCGTCCATGCGTTCGCGACGCTCCGCTGGCGAGACCGTCGGGGCCTGGAGAAAGGCTATTCCGCACATGAGGAACGCTGCCTCTCGTCCACGTTCATGGCTGTCTGGAACAACGACTCGTAACAGCGCGCAGTATCCGCCCATGTTCCAATCTGGGTGCACGCGAACGCACGTGCGCGTTCGCCGCGGCGTTGAAGTTCCGCGCGATCAGCAGCCGCCTGATCCAGTGCAGCGGCTAATGCATTTGCATCATCGACTGCGACCAGCCAGCCGGTGTCACCATTTCTAACCATTCCTTGTACACCCTCCAGATCGGTGGAAATCACCGGCAACCCGCCAGCAAGGGCTTCCACGACCACGTTAGGTCGACCTTCCGAGCGACTGGAAAGAACGAACACATCCGCGTCGGAAATGCGCTTCGGCATGTCGCTTGCCGGCACGGTTCCAACAAATGTGAAACAGGAAGACACGCCTCGGGATGCCGCTTGAGCGAGCAACGACTCCCTCTCGGGGCCATCGCCGACGATACATACATGCATTCGGTTGCTATGACGCGCGCGAGAGAGAGCCTCGATCAGCACATCGAAGCCCTTCAGACGAATCAGGTTGCCGACCGCCAGCACCCGCAAGCCAGTGCCCTCGGAAACCGCCCTATCGACCTGAAAGAAGGCTTCATCGGCACCATTGAGGCATGCATGGATATCTGCAGCGCGATGCGGGAATTGCACACGAAGTCGTTCCGCCATCGCGTCCGAAACACAGATCACGATCCGACTGTTGCGCACGGCCAAACCAAGGATCATTCGATCCAACCTCGAACGCGTTGCGCGCGCCACATCACTGCCGCGCAATGTCGTGATCACGGGCTTCCTGCGCAAACGCCCGATGATGCCTGCCATGGCCCCACATACAGACCAGTTGGCATGGATCAGATCTGCGTCACCCGCACACTGCAGGCCACGCCAGAACAATCCGAGCAGCAATCCCGGCAGCAAAAATATCCGCCACGGCGCGCGCTGCAGGCCCGTAACCACTCCACCTGCCCCTTGGGCGAGCGTACGCCACGCATTGGGCGCGTAACGCACGGCATGAATACGAATATCAGGCGTCACGCCATCAGAAAATGGCACCTCTATGGGGTTCGAATCGGCGGGGCAAACCACGTCTATCGCGTATCCGGCGGACAATTGCTGATAGAGACTTTGGACGAAGACGCCTGCGGAACTACCCGGGTGCAACGGATATGACGTTGTCATGGCGAGCATGCGCAGTTTCTTCATGATCGCGGCGTGCAGATCGACTTAGGCATCGCGTCGGTAGATCAACGACGTGATCTGCTCGGAGATCAAGCCAATCAGAAAAACGATCACCGCCGCGCTCCACATCAGCGTGCTCATGTTCGTCAGCCGTCCATCCACGAAGAATGTCCGCGCGTAATTTGCACACCCCAGCAAGAAAAACACCGCGCTCGCCGGCGCAAATAACTTCAATGGCGAGTACAACGTCGCAATCTTGAAAATAATCAACAAGAATCGCACGCCATCTTTGAGCGGCTTGATGTGGCTCTTGCCCACGCGCTGTGCCGCCTTGATCGGCACGTAAGCCACGGGGTACGCGCTACGAAAGAACGCCATGGTGCTGGTGGTGGGATAGGAAAACCCGTTGGGCAGCAGATGCAGGAATTCGCGAAACTTGTCGGCACGCACGGCACGGTAGCCGGAAGTGAGGTCCATCACTTGATGACCGGTCATGCGTGTGGCGAGCCAGTTGTAGATGGTGTTGGCGACACCGCGCCCCACGCCCGCCTGGCTGCTCCAGTCGCGTGCGCCCACCACCATGTCGTAGCCCTGCTCCAATTTCTCCAGCAAACGGGCGATATCCGACGGGTCGTGCTGTCCGTCGCCATCCATGAACACCAGTTCGTCACCGGTCGCTGCGCGCGCACCGCGCTTGATCGCCGCGCCATTGCCCATCGAGTACGGCGACGACAGGCAGGTCACGCCTGCGGCCGCGCAGATGTCGCGTGTGTTGTCAGTAGAACCGTCGTCCACCACGATGATCTCCGCCACTGGCTGGGCCTGGCGCAGTCGTGGCAACAGATCCTTCAGCGCCGCCCCTTCGTTTTTGGCGGGCAGGATGATGCTTAGACGATTCAAGAGCGTGTCCCCGAGAGTGAGCCGGCATCATAACCTGAGCGCCACGCCTATCCGCCGGGCGCAGCTTCCCGCGTGAAATTGCGGGCGCTGAGTCACATCACGCCAGGCCCGACAGCACCAGCGGAAAGGTCAGGCCGCGATGACCGAACGGACCGCCTCGATCACCCGCTCGACGTCGCCATCGGACATAGCCGGCGACAGCGGCAGGCTCGCAGTCTGCCGTCCCAATCGCATGGCGGCCGGCCACTGCTCCGGCCGCCAGCCGAAACGTTGCTGGTAGTACGGATGTTCCGGGACCGATAGGTAATGAACCCCCGTACCAATGCGCCGCGCGGTCATGGCCTCGAGGAAATCATCACGCTCGATACCCGAGCGAGCGGCGTCGATCATCACCGTATAGAGATGATGGCCATGGCGGGTTCCTTCCTCGGGCGCCTCTGGCAGGCCAATCGGCAGAGAAACAAACGCTTCGTCGTAGCGTTGCCATATCTGGCGTCTGCGCTCCCAGCTCTTCTCCACCCGCGCCAGCTGGTGGATGCCAATCGCCGCCTGCAGATCCATCATGTTGTATTTGAAACCACACTCGACCACTTGATAGTGGCGATAGCCCTGGTCACCGAAGCGGTGCCACGCGTCTTTGCTCATGCCGTGCAGCGCAAGCACGCGAGCTCGGGCGATGTGCTCCTCGTCTCGACCCAGGATCATGCCGCCTTCGCCAGTCACCACGTTCTTGGTGACGTAGAAGCTGAAGCAGCCGAAATCCCCGAAGGTGCCAGCGGGTTGGCCCTGGAATTCCGCCTCGATGGCGTGCGCGCAGTCTTCGATCACCATCAGGCCGTGTTTCTGGGCGATCGCCATGATCCGGTCCATGGCGCAGGGGCGGCCCGCGAAATGCACAGGGAGGATGGCACGCGTGCGCGGCGTGATGGCGGCCTCGATGGCATCAGGGTCAATGTTCTGGGTCATCGGGTCAACGTCAGCCGGCATCGGTATCAGGCCCGCATGAAGAATGGCGTTGACCGTGGCGCAGAACGTCAGCGGGGTGGTGATGACCTCACTACCCGGCTCTAGACCGGCAGCCACCATGCTGACGTGCAGGGCAGCCGTGCAGGAATTTACCGCCGCCACCTGAGAGGGCTGTACGCCACGCCACTGGGCAAAGTCCTTCTCGAACTGCGCCACGCGCGGCCCCGTGCCTAGCCAGCCTGAGCGCAGGCAGGCTTCGACCTCGGCGATCTCATCCTCTTCGATACGAGGGGCACCAAAGACCAGGAAGGGCAAAGGGGTGTCAGGCTGCGTCACGAACGGTCCAGCTCTTCAAGGTGGCTGGTCTTTCTATCCCAAGCTCGCTGCGGCGTCCACGCCGACCAGCGGAAGGCACGCCCGTTGCATGCCCATGTTCTGGCGCCGGACCGCACGGTGATCTGTGCGCCCGATCACCCCCGGGGCCCATGCCCTGATCCTGGCGGGTGACCTACCCCCGCAACTGGGGTAAATTCCCTTCCTATCAGGGGGCTGGACCCGTATCGCCATGTCAACGCTAATGCAACCCTCGCTCGCGGGCCTCACCGGGCTTGCGCGCAGGCTGGTATCGGAAGATGTACTGCCCGAGGCGGACGTGCGCCGGGCCGTTGCCGAGTCAACCCAGAGCAAGACCTCGCTCGCGGCCTGGTTGCTGGACAACAGCCTGGTGGAGAGCGCGCGACTCACCCGTATCGCATCCGACGAGTTCGGCATGCCGATGATGGACGTCAGCGCGCTGGCCATCCCCAGCATGCCCGTGAACCTGATCAGCGAGGCGCTGATCAAGAAGCACCACGCCCTCCCCCTGTTCAAGCGCGGCAAACGCCTGTTCGTTGGCATCGCCGATCCCATGCAGTCGCATGCACTGGACGAGATCAAGTTCCACTCCAATTGCATGGTGGAACCGATCCTCGTCGAGCGTAGCCAACTGTTGAAGGTCATCGACACTGCGCTCACTGCCCTGAGCAATGCCGTGCCCGACATGGGTGGCGGGGATTTCGACGAGCTTTCGCTAGAAGGCGGCGACGAAGAAGCCGAATCCACCGGCATTGATGCCACCGCGAATGACGATGCGCCCGTCGTCAAGTTCGTCAACAAGATCCTGGTCGATGCCATCAAGCGTGGCGCATCCGATATCCACTTCGAACCGTTCGAAACGCAGTACCGCGTGCGTCTGCGCATGGACGGCATGCTACGAGCCGTCGCCAGCCCGCCGATGAAACTCGCCGCACGTATCTCGTCGCGCATCAAGGTGATGTCCGGCCTCGATATCGCGGAACGCCGCGTACCGCAGGACGGCCGCATTAAGCTCAACCTGTCCAAGAGCCGTTCGGTCGACTTCCGCGTGAGCACACTGCCCACGCTGTTCGGTGAGAAGATCGTGTTGCGTATTCTCGACGGCTCGGCAGCCAAGCTCGGCATCGACGTCCTAGGCTACGAGGACGCGCAGAAACAGTTGTACGTTGACGCCATCCACAAGCCCTACGGCTTGGTGCTGGTCACCGGCCCTACGGGCTCGGGTAAGACGGTCTCGCTTTACACGGCGCTCAACATCCTCAACACCAACGAACGGAACATCTCGACGGTGGAGGACCCGGTGGAAATCCGCGTCGAGGGCATTAACCAGGTCCAGCAGAACGTCAAGCGTGGTATGACCTTCGCCGCCGCCCTGCGCTCCTTCCTGCGTCAGGATCCGGACGTGATCATGGTGGGCGAAATCCGTGACCTGGAAACCGCCGAGATTGCCATCAAGGCGGCACAGACCGGCCATATGGTGCTGTCGACCCTGCATACCAACGATGCGCCGCAGACGATCTCCCGCCTGATGAACATGGGTATCGCGCCCTACAACATCACCTCGTCAGTGACCCTGGTCATTGCCCAGCGACTGGCGCGTCGCCTGCACGACTGCAAGCGGCCGATCAACCTGCCGCCGCAGGTGCTGCTGGACGCTGGCTTTACCCAGGAAGATATCGACGCCGGCCTAACCGTCTACGAAGCCGTAGGTTGCGACAACTGCAATGAGGGCTACAAAGGCCGCCTGGGTATCTACCAGGTGATGCCCATGCTGGAGGAAATCCAGAAGATCATCCTGCACGGCGGCAACACACTGCAGATCGGGGAAGCTGCCCGCAGGGCCGGCGTGAACGACCTGCGTGCCTCCGCCCTGCTCAAGGTCAAGAAAGGCGTGACAAGCCTGGCCGAGATCGACCGCGTCACCAAGGACTAAACACGCCGTCGGCGGCCATCTGCCACGTGGGATGGACCACCCATCGCACCAAAGTTGCGTCAGGTGCCACGAATTGGTCCAGGGGAATGACTTAAGCTGTATCGATTAGACGGTTGCCATCCTGAGGCAACCCGACCGTACCAGCAGGGGGAAATGCCATGGCTGCGGCCACCGCTAAGAACGTCAAGTCGCTTGGCGCCCAGCGCGCTGAGATCAGCAAGCTGACTACCTACGACTGGGTGGCACTCGACAAGCGTGGCAAGCGCATGAAGGGCGACATGGCGGCCAAGAACGCCTCGCTCGTCAAAGCCGAGCTACGCCGCCAGGGCATGAACCCGCAGACCGTGAAGGAACGGGGCAAGCCCCTGTTCGGTGCGTCCGGCAGCTCGGTCAAGCCTCGCGACGTCGCCATTTTCAGTCGCCAGATCGCCACCATGATGGCCTCTGGCGTGCCGATGGTGCAGGCGTTCGAAATCATCGCCGACGGCCAGAAGAACATCCGCTTCAAAAACATGCTGACGGACGTCAAGCAGACCATTGAGGGCGGTTCCGCGCTCCATGAGGCGCTGGCCAAGTATCCCGTCCAGTTTGACGAGCTCTATCGAAATCTGGTCCATGCGGGCGAGGCTTCAGGTGTACTCGACTCGGTACTGGACACCGTAGCCACGTATAAGGAACGTACGGAAGCCATCAAGGCCAAGATCAAGAAAGCCCTGTTCTATCCGATCGCGGTGCTCACCGTTGCCTTGCTGGTCAGCATGATCATGCTGCTCTTCGTGGTGCCGGTGTTCGCGCAGACGTTCAAGGACGCCGGTGCCGAGCTTCCTGCGCCAACGCAGATCGTCATCAATGCCTCGGAGTTCATGAAGTCTTATTGGTGGATTGTTGTGTTCGGCATCATCGGCAGCATCGTCGCCCTGGTCATGGCCAAGAGCCGCTCCATCAAGTTCGCGCACTTCCTCGATCGCGTCATGCTGAAAGTGCCGGTCATCGGCAGCATCCTCCGTCAGTCCGCGATTGCCCGCTTCGCGCGCACCCTAGGAGTGACCTTCCGCGCCGGCGTGCCCCTGGTGGAAGCCATGGATGCGGTGGCGGGCGCCACGGGCAGCGTGGTCTACGGCGATGCGGTCAAGCAGATGCGAGAGGACGTGGCTGTCGGCCACCAGCTGCAGCTGTCGATGCGTCAGACCGGTCTGTTCCCAAACATGGTCGTACAGATGACGGCGATCGGTGAAGAATCTGGTGCGCTGGACCACATGCTGTTCAAGGTGGCGGAGTTCTACGAGGAAGAAGTGAATAACGCAGTCGATACGCTCTCCACGCTGCTCGAACCACTGATCATGGTGATCCTGGGCGTGCTCGTCGGCGGCATGGTTATTTCGCTTTACCTGCCGATCTTCAAGCTCGCCAGCACCGTGTAAGCTCTTGGAACCTGCCTTACCGTCAGGCCCTTCTCCCACCGGGAGAGGGGCTTTTTTATAGCCATCGGATGTTCGCATGATCGCACTTCCCCTCTGGGCCTGGATCGTTACCGCCGGCGTGCTCGGCCTGCTAGTGGGCAGCTTTCTGAATGTTGTAATCCTTCGCCTGCCTGCCCGCTTGATGGCGCAATGGCGACTGGATGCCTTTGACACTCTGTCCATGGAACCTGATGGCGAGGCACTGCCGCCCGGTATCGTGCGCGAACCCTCGCATTGCCCCCATTGCAAGCATCCACTCGCGATCCGCGACAATGTTCCGCTGTTCGGCTGGGTGTTGCTTGGTGGACGCTGCCGGTACTGCAAGACCCCTATCTCCATCCAGTATCCGTTGGTCGAATTGCTGAGCGGCTTGGCCAGCGCAGTGATCGTCTGGAAGTTTGGTCCTAACTGGATGGGGCTCGCCGGGCTGGTCTTCACCTGGACGCTTATTGCACTCGCCGGCATCGACTTTCGCACGCAGTACCTGCCCGATCAGCTGAACTACCCGCTGCTGTGGCTGGGCCTGCTGCTGAGTCTCTTGCCCATGTTCGTACTGCCCGGAACGGCCATTCTCGGCGCGGCCATCGGCTACCTCAGCCTGTGGAGCGTGTACTGGCTGTTCAAATTACTCACTGGCAAGGAAGGCATGGGCTACGGCGACTTTAAGCTGCTTGCCGCCCTGGGTGCATGGATGGGACCTACGGCCTTGTTACCGGTGATCCTGCTCTCCTCGTTCATCGGCGCCATTGTCGGCGGCAGCCTGATCGCGCTGCGCAAACACGGTCGCGACATTCCCATGCCCTTCGGCCCGTTCATTGCGGCGGCCGGCTGGCTCTGGTTCGTCGCGGGCGGCTGGCTATTGCAGCAGTACATGCAAATGATGGGACTGTCATGACGCCCCGCCCGGGCTACGTCGTCGCCCTCACCGGGGGCATCGCTGCCGGGAAGAGCGCGGTCTCCCGACGGTTCGAAGCGCTGGGCGTCCACGCTTACGACGCCGACGTCGCTGCTCGGGAGGTTGTGGCACCGGGTTCGGAAGGGTTGGCGGCTATCGTTTCCCACTTCGGGGCCAGTGTGCTTGACGCGGACGGCCAGCTCGACCGGGCGGCGATGCGCGAACGTATCTTCGGCAACGACACGGAACGACACGCCCTGGAGACCATTACCCATCCGCGCGTGCGTGCGTGGCTACGTGAGCGCGTACTGGCTGATCGTGGCCCTTACTGCCTGCTCGCCATCCCGTTGTTCGCTGAGAACCATGAGCACTATCGCTGGGTGGATCGCGTCCTCGTCGTCGACGCCCCCGAATCGCTGCAACTGCAACGCCTCATGCAACGCGATGGCATCGACGAAGAACTGGCGCGACGCATGATCGAGCGCCAGGCGCGACGCGAGCATCGGCTCTCACTGGCCCACGACGTGATCGGAAACAGCGGCGACGAAGCCGCGCTCGACCAAGCCGTGGCGGAGTTGCATGCGCGCTATCTGTCGCTCGCACAAGCGAAGCACTGAGCGCTCACCAAAAGCCGCGAATACCCGCCACGCCTTGCCCGCCAGCCTGCTGCGCCGTGTCAATCTGCGCCGAACTCATGCCGCCGAGTGCGTAAACCGGCAAGGCTGATTCATCGACCAGCGCCTCGAACCTCGCCCAACCCATCGGCGCGGCGTCTGGGTGCGTCGTCGTCAAAGCGACGGGCGACAAGGTAGCGAAGTCGGCCACACCCAGCGCCCGACGCAGATCATCCGCGTGATGGCAGCTCGCACCAATCCGCTGGGTGGGTGGCAACGGTCTCACATGGAACGTCGAGAGTTGCGCGGCCTTTAGCTGCAGGCCTACGCCCTCACCTAACGCCAGCGCACCCTCGACGTCACCGCTCAACAGCAAATGCGTCCCTTGAGTGCGTGCCTCAGGCAGCAGCTCCGCCGCCAGCGCTCTCACCAGAGCTACCGGCCATTGGGGAAAACGCAGGAGGATCATCTGCTCGCCGGCAGCAATGGCGTGACGAACACGCTGCCGCCATTCGTCGCTTGCCGAGGGCGGCACATCCGCCGTGATGGCGTAGCGTGCAGGTAGCTGGAGCGCGCGGAGGATATACCGATCCGCCGGCGCGAGCAGGTCCAGGTCAACCGCATGCGGGTCGCACCACTGCAACGCCTGTCCATCCAGCGAAGCTGGCTCACCGCGCCACACACGCACGACGCGTGCATCCAACAGCAGCGAACGCTCGCCGTAGCGCCAAGGCACACGAATCAGCGATTCGCTGACGGTCGCCTCCACGCCGAGCTCTTCATGAAGTTCACGCACCAGCCCATCCGTTGGCGCCTCCCCGGCCTCCAGCTTTCCGCCGGGAAATTCCCAAAGGCCCGCCAGGTGCTTACCGGGCGGGCGCTGCGCTAGTAGTACGCGCCCCAGGGAATCGAGCATGACGCCGGCCATGACATGCATGGCGCCGGCCGTCGTAGCGGTCATGCGTTGACTCGCTCAGGCGTTGCGGATGTATTCGACCATGTCGAAGTCGTAGGCGTGGCTGTCATCTTTCTTGTGATGCACGCGAGAGACTTCGGTCCAGTCGCTGAAATGCACGCCCGGGAAGAACGTATCAGCCCCATCAACCGCTGCATTGACCCAGGTGAGATACAAGCGTCGCGCCTTGGGCAGGGCTTCGGTGTAGACCTCGCCGCCGCCGATCACCATCAGACCCGTGCCACCCGCGCGCGCATAACCCTCGGCGAGCGAGCGCACCGTAATTTGGCCCGGGAACGGCGCCTCGTGTTTGCGGCTAAGCACTAGGTTGGTACGGTCAGGCAAGGGGCGACCGATGGCCACGGCCGTGTTGTAGCCCATCAGCACGTACTTGCCGAGCGTGAGCTCCTTGAACCAGCGCAGGTCGTCCGGCAGGTGCCAGGGCAACTGGCCCTTTCGGCCAATAGCGAAGTTCTCATCCAGCGCGGCAATCAGCGAAATAGCCATGGAAATCCTTGAATCATCGACGGTATTGACCCCGCGCCACCAGCCAGGGGCCGTCGCGCGGCGCCGATCTTAGCAGGATGCGTGAACCATCCCGCTCAAATGACACCCCCGGAGCCCACGCCCGACCGTCCGCGCTGACTCTAATCCGCTTTTTTTATACCGCCACCGGGGCCTTGATGGCGCCGTAGGGCTCGTAACCCACGATAGCGATGTCCTCGTAGCGGAAATCGAAAATCGAGCGCACGTCAGGATTGAGCTGCAACCGTGGCAGCGGCCGTGGCTCGCGGGTCAGTTGCAAGCGCGCCTGCTCCACGTGGTTGTTGTACAGGTGCGCATCACCCAGCGTGTGCACGAAATCACCCACGCCCAGATCACACACCTGGGCGATCATGTGGGTCAGCAGCGCATAGCTGGCGATGTTGAAAGGCACACCAAGGAAGATGTCCGCGGAGCGCTGGTAAAGCTGGCAGCTGAGCTTGCCGTTGGCAACGTAGAACTGGAACAGCGCATGGCACGGCATCAGTGCCATTTTCGGCAGCTCCCCGACATTCCACGCACTCACCACCAGCCGACGGGAATCCGGATTACGCCGGATCTCGTCCACTACCCAGCGGATCTGGTCCACCACGCCACCGTCGGCAGTAGGCCATGCACGCCACTGCTGCCCGTAGACCGGGCCGAGATCGCCATGCTCGTCGGCCCATTCATCCCAGATGCTGACGCCGTTGTCCTTGAGGTAGGCGATATTGGTGTCGCCCTGCAGGAACCAGATCAGCTCATGAATGATCGACCGCAAGTGCAGCTTCTTCGTCGTGACCAGCGGGAACCCTTCCGCCAGGTCAAAGCGCATCTGCCAGCCGAACACGCTGCGCGTGCCCGTGCCAGTGCGGTCCGCCTTCTCCGCGCCGTGATCGAGCACGTGCTGCAGCAGGTCGAGATAGGCTCGCACGGCTTACTCCTTGGTCGGTATCGAGACGTTGTACAGGCGCATGGTCGGCGCCTTGCGCGACATGACCACCAACACCAGCCCGATGACGATCAACGGCAACGACTGGATCTGGCCCATGGTCAGCCAGCCCCACGCGAGGTAACCCAGCTGCGGGTCGGGCACGCGCACGAACTCTACGCCGAAACGGAAACAGCCATACAACAATGCAAACAGGCCGGAAATCAGGTAACGCGGACGCGGCTTTAGCGACACGAGGAACAACACGGTGAACATCACCACGCCCTCAAGCAGCATTTCATAGAGCTGCGAAGGGTGGCGCGGCAAGCCGCCGAACTGAGCCAACGCCGCCTGCCACTGCGGATGCGTGGCGGCCCAATCCACGTCAGCCGAGCGGGCGTTCGGGAAAATCATTGCCCAGGGTACTGAACCCGGCTTGCCCCACAGCTCGCCATTGATGAAGTTGCCCAGGCGACCCAGCCCCAGCCCGATTGGCACCAGCGGCGCAACGAAATCGACCGTGTCGAAAAAATGCATATGGTTACGGCGCGACCACCACAGGCCGGCGGTGAGCACGCCGAGCAACCCACCGTGGAAACTCATGCCGCCATCCCACACGCGGAAGAGCGCCAGCGGGTCTTGCCATATCCAATGGATGTCGGCGTAGAACAGCATGTACCAGATACGCCCGCCGATGATCACGCCCATCATCACGTAGAACGCCAGGTCACCCAGCGCATCGCGGGTCACTGGCAGGCGGCCGTGCTGGCGGCGGTACTCGGCAAACAGCCACGCACCGAGGAAGCCAGTCAGATACATCAGGCCATACCAGTGAATCTGTAGCGGCCCCAGCTTGAAGGCGACGGGGTCGAAGGCAACGATAAAGGGCTGCGTCATGGGCAAGCAGGTAGCGACAAAGCGCCAGTGTAGCGGGCCACGCACTCCTTAGGGATCGTGGCTGTGATCACCCACGAAAGGAGGGCGATCGTCGCGAGTCATGCGCCTCAACTCACTTTTTTGGCGCGGCCCCGCCGCCCCCTCCACACTAAAACCAACTATCACCTGACTGTTGCAGCAGGCTTGCACCTACACGTCACTTTGTTTTAACTTCGGGATTACATCGCCTGTCCCCCAAGCCCGGCGATGCCACGGCACGCACCCCTTCCCCAAGGCTGGTCGCGCCATCCCATATCCAGATGTCCAGCCCTCGCGAGCTGGCTGATGGCTATTTTTTGTTCGGAGTTCCAACAATGAAGCAAAAGACACTGCTGGCTACTGCCATCGCCGCAGCGCTGGTGCTGCAGACGTGGTCGGTGGCCGCACAGGATGCTGCCCCCGCCCAAGCTGATCAGTCCTCAGCCAAGAGCCTGGAAACCGTCACCGTCACCGGTTCGCGCATTCGTAGCGTGGACGTGGAGACCTCTCAGCCGGTCTTCACCATGGACAAGGCCGCCATCCAGGCGACCGGTCTGACCAATGTCAACGACATCCTTGCCCGCATGCCGTCCGCCGGCACGCCGGACATCACCCCGCAGGACACGCTGTCCAACGGTGCAGACGTCGGCGGCCGTTACGTCAACATCCGCAACCTCGGTTCGCAGCGCACGCTGGTGCTGGTCAATGGTCGCCGCTGGAGCACCAGCCTGTCCGGCCTGACCGACCTGTCGACCATCCCGGTCTCGATGATTGAGCGCATTGACATCCTCAAGGATGGCGCCTCCTCCATCTACGGTTCCGACGCCATCGGCGGCGTGGTGAACATCATCACCCGCGAGAAGTTCGACGGCGCCGAAGCCAACGTCTACTACGGCCAGAACGGCAAGGGCGACGGCGAGACGCAGAACTACGATTTCACTTGGGGCCACAGCACCGAGAAGAACTCGATCATCGTCGGCGCCTCGTACCAGAACGTCGACCCGATGTGGAACAAGGAGCGTCCTGAGACCTCCTACGCCCAGGGTCCGCGTCACCCGACCGCTGGTCTGGGTCTGGGCCAGTACGGCCGCGTGGTCGATCCGACCACCGGTGACCAGTACGTGATAAACCACGGTTCGACCGCCACCGGCGACCTGTCGAACTACCACCTGTACGATCCCACCAGCACGGCCGACAAGTACAACACGCAGCGGGATATGACCTTCCGCGCCGGCACCAAGCTGAAGAACCTGTACCTGCAGGATCGCTACAAGCTGACCGACAACATCACGCTGCATGGCGCTGCCAGCTACAGCACCCGTGACACGTCCAGCCAGCTCTCCGGCTACCCGTTCCAGTCGGGTTCGGCTGACACGCCGATCCTGATCAGCGGTCAGAACGCCTACAACCCGTTCCCGGGTGAGGACGCCGAATTCTTCCGCCGCACGGTGGAAATGCCCCGCGTCACGGACACGCAGTCCAAGCTGGCGCACATCGACCTGGGCGTCGATGGCTACTTCCAGTTCCTGAATCACGATTGGAGCTGGGACGCGGGCTTCACCTACGACGCCAACCACATCCGCATGCGCACCACCGGCAATATCTACCTGCCGAATGCACGCGCGGCTCTGGGCCCGACGACCATGATCAACGGCCAGGTGGCTTGCGCCAGCGCCGCCGATCGCGCCGCCGGTTGCGTGCCGTGGAACATCCTCGCCGGTCCGGGTGGCACCCCGCAGTCGGTGCTGAACTACGTGAACTACGTGGGCACCGATCGCCAGGCCAGCTACACCTCCGACTGGAGCGCTAACGTCTCCGGTGGTCTGTTCGACCTGCCGGCTGGCACGGTGAGCCTGGCTGTGGGCGTGGAGCATCGCGGTGAGAAGGGCGACTTCCGCCCGGACGCTAACGACGCTGCCGGCCTGACGTCCAACCTCGCCAGCGCCCCGACCTCCGGCGCATACAACACCAACGAAGCGTACGCCGAGCTCGACGTGCCGCTGTTGCGTGACCTGCCGGGTGCACAGGAGCTGGGCCTGAACGTCGCCAGCCGCTACTCGCACTACAGCAACTTCGGCAGCACCACGAACAACAAGTACAGCTTCCGCTGGCGTCCGTTCGCGGACCTGCTGGTCCGTGGTACCTGGGCTCAGGGCTTCCGTGCGCCGACCATCAGCGATCTGTACGGTGGCACCGGTCAGAGCTTCGAGACCTTCCTCGATCCGTGTGATTCCAAGTTCGGCGCTGCCGCCAGCAACTCCTCCGTGGCTCAGCGTTGCGCCGCCGCTGGCGTGCCGGCTGGCTACCGCCAGATCGACCAGACCGGCGCCCAGATCACCAGCTCGGCTGGCGGTCAGACGCCGACGGCTTTCCTGTCCGGTTCGAACCCGAACCTGCAGCCGGAAACCTCGATCACCCGTACGCTGGGCCTGGTCTACAGCCCGCATCAGGTCGAAGGCCTGGACTTCTCGGTTGATTACTACAACATCTACGTGAAGAACATCATCACCGGCGTCGATGCCAACGACATCGCCAACCTGTGCTATGTGCAGAACGATTCGTCGTACTGCAACCGCTTCACGCGCACCCCGGTCCCGACCTCCAACCTGGTGGCCGGTTCGATCAACAACCTCAACGAAAGCCTGACCAACCTCGGCACGCTGAAGACCGAGGGCTACGACGTCGGTATCCACTACCGTCTGCCGGAAACCTCGTTCGGTCGCTTCCGCATCGCTTCGGACAGCACCTACCTGACGAAGTACGAAACGGCCAGCGGCCCGGGCGCCACGCCGATCAACCACGTCGGCTACATGACCAGCAACACCAGCCTCTTCGGTGAAGACGGCATGTACCGCCTGCGTTCCAACCTGCAGTTGGATTGGGATTACCGCGAGTTCGGCGCAAGCTGGACGGTCCGTTACTACTCGGGCCTGAAGGACAAGTGCTACACCGCTACGGTGGAGTGCAACATGCCGAACTACACGACCCCGGGTCTGGGTGGTTACGGCGTGAGCCAGAAGGGTTCGGTGGCGTTCAACGACGCGCAGATCCGCTACACGGCTCCGTGGAAGGGTACGTTCTCGGTCGGTGTGAACAACATCTTCAACAAGAAGGGTCCGTACTACTACGCGGTCACGACCTCGGGCACCGGCAGCTCGCCGTACAACCCGGCGTTCGACATCGACCGTTACTGGTACGTGTCGTACAACCAGAAGTTCTAAGCTCGAAAGAGTGCAGTACTTCGAAAAGGCGGGCCTTCAGGCCCGCCTTTTTTCTTGGCAGCGAGAATGTCCCGTGTCGTGCGATTCGCTGGCAGAACCCAGAATGGGTACACGCTGCGACACAGACGTCTTTTTTGCCAAAGCACGGCCCAATTAGCGGGTAGCGGCAAATCCATAGAGCGTGGGATAGCCCGCAAACAGGCTGCCCTCGTAGCTGTGCGACAACGCACTGCCGATACAGTCGGCTACGCGCTGGGCGGCATCATCCACATCAAGCGGAACAGGCTCAAACATCACAACATCAAATCTTCCACGAGTGAATGTCAGGTAGTACGGGAGCAACGTAACCTGCATCCGCTTGCCAAGGCGAAAAACACCATCGTGAATACGCGATGGGCGACCGAAAATGCTCACCCCCACCGTGTCCATCGGATACCTGTGCATTGAATAAGGTGCGGCATCGGCGAAAAGAACCGCCATCTTGTCGCGTACCAGCGAACGCGCAAACCGAATTCCCAGGCTATTTCGAACGCCGTCGCCCTGCGTGTGCAAAATCTCCAATCCCGGTGTCAACTTTTCATCGCTCCCGAACTGATCATGTGGCACGCCCGAGACGATCGCGACATTGACCACACCAAGCGCTCGCTGCACTTCATGCACGGCAAGCACATTTGCGTACTGCGATACGTAATGGAAGGGCGAAAGGATCACCAGCCGCCCAGATTGCTCCATCCATAGCTGCGCGACCACACCAGCGATCCGGTCACCGACCGCGACGATATCCGGTAGATGCTCCACACCTTCCGATTTCTGCTGCCCAACATGGATACGTCGGTCGATCAGGCTCTCCAGAACGCCGCTCGACATGGCCGCCAGCCACTTGCCACGATCAAGCGAAAACAAGTCCCGGCCCGTTTCATATCGAACGATACCGTTCCATCGCCAGCGCACATCGACGATGCTTCGGCACAACCAACGTACCTTTGCCCAACGTGCGATCGTGGCAAATGAAACCCGCAGAAGCAGCCAGTTGTGATACGCGTAGATGCGCCTATGCCATCTACGCGCAAGACTCTTCGTTATCATGCGCTGAGCGCGCCAGATCGCCTCCATGATTCGCCGCCATGTATCACCCCACCTGCCCCTACGCATGCACAAGGCCATCCTGCACAAGTCGTCCGGGCATCTCAGGAGATCCACTCTGAACGCGTGCCTCATAGTCGACCTGAGTATCCGCCGCGAATGCCTTGTCACCCTCGGGACACACAGGCTGTAGCTGACCGTCGATCAACTCGAAGCGCCTTTCGAAATGAGCGGCGAGGGCATGGTCATGCGTAATGACCACGACCGTTCGATCAAGGCCAGACAAAAGCCTTGCGATGCGATCAACTGAGGCAGAGTCCAGATTCGAGGTCGGCTCATCGAGCAACAACAGTTCGCGATCCATGTATAACGCACGGGCGAGCAGTAAACGCTGACGCTGCCCTGCGGATATGTTCGCGATGGAATCGCTGACAATCGTCCGTGCACGCATAGGCAAGCGCATAACGTCATCCATCAAGCCCACCTCTTCCAGCACACGACGGACGCGGTTTTCGTCAGTGCGCCCAATGAACATGGACACGTTATCGGCAATGGAGCCGTTGAGAATGATGTCGCCCTGCCTCATGTGTGCAGCGTGTTGCCGAATTTCGTCGACTGCCAGATTGGGCCATCGAACACCATTAAGGATGATCTCGCCCTCCTGAAACGACTCAGAAGCCGCCAGCAGCTTGAAGATCGTCGACTTTCCAGTTCCCGACGCACCAATGATCGCAACCTTGTCCCCCTTGCGAAGTGACAAGCTCGTATCCCGCAGGATCCATGGGTCGGAGACGCCGTAGCGGAAGCTCACATTGAGCATATCAAGCGAATGGAACGAACGCATTTCTGGCGCTCGATGCAACGCTTCGGGCGCGCTGTAATGTTCGCCATCCGTATCGACGATGTCCGCGATGCGTTCTGCCGCCGACGCCAACAGACCGCGGGTGATTAACCCATTGATGACGCGGGTCAGCCGCTCCGTCACCAGTGACTTGTAGATCATGAACGAATAAAACACGCCCACCGAGATCGTTCCGGACAACATCAACTTACAAGCGAACCAGGTGACCGCCAGCACATCCGCATAACCCAGTAACTTCTGAATGGACTCGCGAACGGTGACGAGACGCGATCTTTCGAGCACTGCCGACATATAACCACGGAACCGAGTCATGAACTGACCGACCCGACGTGTCTCCCCGCCCGAAAGCTTGATGAGTGACGCGGCACGAATGGTCTCGATGAGAGCGTCGTCGCAGCGCCCCGACTCTTCCATGACCAGGGCGTGCATATCGCGCATCCGCACGAAGATCAGCATTGCTGCCGCCACATAAATAAAGAAGAGACTCAAAGTGATTGCGGTGAGCATGGTGCTGGCCAGTACCATCAGCACCACGCCAAGCAGGGCAACCGCGGTATCGACCCGCATGGACACGGCCGTTCGTGTCGCAAATTCGTCCACTTCCTCCTGCATTTTGACCTTCACAAAGAGATCGCCGACATTCCTCTTTTCGAAGAAAGAAGTGGGGTTTCTCAACAGATGGCCAACGAGACCCTCGGCCATGTTCATCCGCACTCCAACAAACACCACCTCAGTCAGATAGCCCTGCACGAAATGACCGAGCGTCCCCATGGCAAAGATGCTAGCGAATGTGAGAACCAGTGTTCCCAACAAGTCGATATTGTCGGATGCCACGACGTAGTCGAGTGCCATACCTCCGAAGAACGGCGTGGCAAGAATCGCGAACTGCGTGCCGATGGCAACGAACAATACCTTGCGTATGCGGGCAGTGAGCTCGGGATTTAGCAGGCGCACGCGCTCTAGCGACGCTCGTACTTTTGAACGTGCTTTTACACGCGGCATATCCGGCGATGGTGAACACTGAATCAGATAACCTGACACCGCAGCAGAAAAAACGTCATAGGCAATTCGCCGACGGCCTACCGCGGGGTCAATCACCCTGACATAGCCACGCCGCGCGCTCTCAAAGATGACGAAATGCGCTCCACCAAAGTGCAGGATAGCGCCCCGGCGAATCTCACCGATATGGTCCGGGCTGTACTGGTAGGCCTCCACCTCGAGACCGAAATCCGTGGCCACGTCATACAGATCGAGCAGGCTCAGACCATTTGCTGAAATGGGGCGAAACGCCGATATTTCTTTGACCTCAGTCGCACGACCAAAATGCGTAAGAACCATGGCAAGGCAGGCGTAACCGCATTCGGCGACCTCGTTCTGATAGATCACACGCATAGGTCAGCTTCGCTCTACATTTAACAACGGAGCGAAGAGCCACTCTGCGATCGTCATACGACCAACGACAACGCTGGCTTTGCCGCGCATCCCTGGAAGTATGCCAAGCTCCTCGCCACCATAGCGAAACGAACGCTCGCCGAGCTTCGCCCAGGCAACATAGTCACCGTCTGCGCCGCTGAAGATTCCGCTGTCATCAAACATTCGCGTAGCGGCAGCGCTCCCAATCGTCGTCAGCGATATCGAGTCAACCGTCGCACTCCGTGTACCGAAGCGCCCGTAGGGAAAAGCATCAAGTTTAATCCTTAGTTGCTGTCCTGATCGAATGAACCCGCGCTGTTCAGAAGGAATGCGCATAACCACGAACAGTGGTTCTCGCGACGCCTCTTCAACGACGATGGCGGTGTCGTTTTGCTGAAGAAACTGCCCTTTTCGAGCATTGACGAATAAGACAACCCCGTCTTTCGGAGCAAGCATGGTGGTCGCTCGATCGGACGTGTCCGCCGAGTCGGAAAACTTGCTACGCAGCGCAAGAAGCTTCTCGCCCTTCTTCACAGATTGCCCCGCGTCAACATAAATGTCTGATACCCATCCACCTTCGCCGTGGATTCGATGCATGGAGGGCGAAACCACCTCGCATGCGACGTCACGCCTGAACTCTACTTTCAAGCTACTCGCCAGGATCACCATAGTGATCACAATGGCCGAGGCTGCATAGGCAAGCCATCGCCAACCGATATCTCGAAAAAGGGGTAGTTGCCGCACCTCCATTGCCTTGATCCTTTACCCGAAACATCAACCAGCGCAAGTACTCCCTTGATGCGCCGCAATTAACACGAACATGTAAAGGCCGGTCACGACAATCGTCGTGACCGGCCTTCATTTCATGCAAAGCGGCGCCTTAGATTCCACCGCCGCCACTGGGGGTCTTTGTGCAAGGACACTTGCAGCAGCCACCAGCTACAGCAGCCTTGGCCAAATCGTTCTTATCGATCTTTTTCATACATCAACTCCAAACCGGTCAGTGAACAATAAGGTGCCAACGCTGATCACTTCGCCTCGTCAAGCGATCGCACCGAGCTGATGCAATTGCCAGATCAGGACAATACAGACAGACAGACAAAGGCTGCAGCGATGAACTGATCGGCCAAGACAATCATGCATTGGCAACCCACATCCTTGCTGCGTTCGGCACTAGAAACAATGCCAATGGAGAAGAAAAATTAATGTCGCGGCATGAACCTTCAATGGTTGTAATCCATGGATTACACCTAAAGATCGCATTTCATACTTACCTAATTGAATGATCGGAACTTGAGTTACTACAGACGTCTAAATAGACAAGAACATATCCATAGACAGCGATAAGACAAGCAAGAAGAAGAGCTCCAACCTGCTTCCTCACCGATTACGCAAGCATTCTACGTGGCCGCACCATATGGACTTTAATCCCGCACCAGACGCCACCGACATGACCATCGCCCGTATGTCGCTTCGCATGGAACGACATGTGATGCATGATCGATGGAGTAATTGGACGTGGCGAGCTGCTCCGGATTAGTCAGGAAGAAGCGCCTATTGGTAGCTCATGGTGAACACGGCCGCGGAGACCACGGTGCCCGGTGTTACTGCGGATGAAACCCGATAGTACGAAGCGCTGAGCGGGATGTTGAAGTTACCCCCCAAGCCAGAGTTGTATCCGGTCGCAGCGACCAGGGCGCCGAGCTCGACCGGGTGGTTGTTGGCATCACTGATCTGCAACCCGACACCGGTGGCAGAAGAGCTATTGCCAAGGCCAATGACGCCGGACTGGGCGTCAAGTACGCCGACCCCTGATGCCGCGTTCAGGCTGTACTGAATCGAGTTCAGCCCCGGCGGGCAGCCGTTGACAGCAATGACGAATCGCGTCGCCCCCGCGGTACTGCCTATGCCGGCGAAGCTGCTGACTGGCATGGGCTTCAACGTCACGGGCACGTCTGGGGTTGTGCATGCGCCCGCGGAGAATGTGATCTGACCGCTCGTTGCCGAGTAGATGAAGGTCGTCGTGCCATCAAAGTTCTCGCTGAAATTGGGAATATCGGTTGCCTTGACGCTCCCTCCCGTAACGAGTCCGGTCTTTACGAAGGTGTAGACCATGGACGGTCCAGCAAACCAGTACCAACCATAGGGCGCCGCTGTGGCACCCGGAAAATTCGCAATCGTATAGGTCGTGCTGCCGGGGATGGTCAAACCACCACGCTGTATGCGAACACCGATGCCGGCGACATTGGTGCCATAGAGTCCTGGACTGATTTGCGGCCATGGCGTGCTCGTCAGAACACCGTTGACGGTGCCGTTGGGTGTATTGCATTGCGCAATCCAGGTGCTGGAGTTCGTCTGTGAACCCGCCGCGAGCATGGGGCCGTTGACAACGGCAATGGTGCTGCCGACCCGACGTCCCCCCGCTTTTGAGTAGCGATTCGATTTGGAGTCCAATCCCCCAACCGAAGGAGATTGGACGTGAAGAAGCGTTTTACCGAAGAGCAGATCATCGGCTTCCTGCGAGAGGTTGAAGCCGGCATGCCAGTCAAGGAGCAGTGCCGCAAGCACGGCTTCAGTGAGGCTTCTTATTACCTGTGGCGCAGTAAATTCGGAGGCATGAGCGTGCCCGAAGCAAAGCGACTGAAGGATCTGGAGACAGAGAACGGGCGGCTGAAAAAGCTCCTGGCCGAACAGGTACTGGAGAACGAAGTCATCAAGGATGCGTTGCGAAAAAAGTGGTGAACGCACCGGCCCGACGTGAGCTGGTGCGTTACATGGTGGGCAGAGAACTGAGCGAGCGTCGGGCGCTGGCTATCGTCGGCATGAGCGCGAGCGCCTATCGCTATCAAGGTCGCCCCGATCGCAACATGGCGCTGCGCGAGCGCATCGTCGGTTTGGCCCAACGCCACCGACGCTATGGCGTCGGCATGATCTATCTGAAGCTTCGGCAGGAAGGACTCGTGGTGAACTACAAGCGCGTCGAGCGGCTGTATCAGGAAGCAAAGCTGCAGGTGCGCCGGCGAAAGCGCAAGAAGGTGCCTGTGGCCGAGCGTCAGCCTCTCCTTCGCCCTGCCAAGGCCAACGAGGTCTGGTCGATGGATTTTGTATTTGATCGCACGGCCGAAGGCCGTGTGATCAAGTGCCTCACCGTGGTTGACGACGCCACACACGAGTCGGTCGTGATCGAAGTAGAGCGTGCCATTTCTGGTGCCGGCGTCGCTCGCGTGATGGATCGCTTGGCGCTCACACGCGGCCTACCGAAGATCATTCGCAGTGATAACGGCAAGGAGTTTTGCGGGAAGGCCATGGTGGTGTGGGCCCATGAGCGCGGCGTGCAACTGCGGTTGATCGAGCCTGGCAAGCCCAACCAGAACGCTTACATCGAATCGTTCAACGGGCGCTTGCGCGATGAATGCCTCAACGAGCACTGGTTTCCCAGCCTGCTTCACGCACGCACCGAGATCGAAACCTGGCGCCGGGAATACAACGAAGAACGACCCAAGAAGGCTTTGGGCGGGCTCACGCCCGCCGACTATGCGAAGCAGCTAAAGTGACACTGGGCTCTAATTCGTCCCGCTACTGAAAGCGGGGGGACGTCGCTTCCGGGTCTTCACTGTGCTTGATCGCTCTAGTTTGAGGCAGTCACGGCTTCATGCAATGGATGTTCGGAAGTCAAACGGGCAAAGAACTGTGGCGGTTGGAACCCCCCAGCCACCTTTCTTAACGTCTCCAGTGAAAGGGAAATTCGTAGCCGAGTGGATTGCTCAAGAACCAACGCAATTCCTTGCTCTACATCGCCAAAATAGGCGAAGAACTCATGCTTCGACAATCCAGACACTGATCCGTAGCGCCTCCATAGTGCAGCAGGCGAAGACGTATGGACCTTCTCGATTTTTGCGTGCCCCACAATCGACCCGACCGGCAGCTTGACGTAAATCCAAAGCGTAGCTCCTGGCGAAACGTTCATCGTTCGCCGCCTCAACTCAACACGCTTGCGCCCTGCGAAAATGTTATCGGCGTGCCGTGGTTCCAGAGAGATCAGAATGTGTTCGTTATTAACCACGACCGAAGCCTTCGCTCAGAATAGCCTGCAGCTGTTCGTCGGAAATTGCGTGGGTAGTGATCAAATCATTCGGGCGACCGCAACCCAATCGCTTGAGCACTTTGAGATCAACTGGATTGGGAAGAGGAAATATGTTGTCGAAAATGGTGACAGTTTTCATGGCTGACCTGCCAATGTCGGTAAGATTTGTTGTAGTTAGCACAGACTGCTGAAGGTCAGATACATCGAGCGCGTCGCACGCCCTGAGATAGGCCTCTCGCACCCGCCCCACTGCGACCACTTGGCTCCGGCCACCATCCTTGCCGGACTCGTAGAAAAACATCAGTGTTCCGCGTTTAAAGTGCTTCAAGGTGCTCGGCTGGCTTAAATAAATCCGATCGGCATATAGCGATGCCGACGTCTGGGGCAGGAGTGAGGCTTGGCGTGAGTGCCCAAGCAATGGCTCTGCATAGACGCGCCGGACGGGGGTAATTATCGCTGGTCGTCCGGGTAGGCAGAACAATGTTGGTGCCAACAATGATTCGAGGCGATCTAGGGAAACATGGACGCGATTGCCATCGGGGGTGTGCGCAATCAATTGTTGATCAGGTCCGTTATATGTCGGTGCTTGAGCAGGCAGCCGCGGACCACCCTTCGCGGCCAACGCCGCTTGACCAGCACTCCATGTCGCCTGCGTTAGAACTTGACCAAGGGCAGACTTAACGAAGTGATGTCCTTGCGGTGACCCCACAAAGCCGAGCACAGAGCCAACCTCTCGCAAATGCGATTGGTTCGGCGGTACTTCAAGTTTCAATTGGCGCGGTCCTGTGCTGCTTAGTCGGTCGACTAAATGCTTTAACAAGATGCGTGCGGCGCCGATTGCTTGCGGATGCGATTCATCCACTGCAGCGCGGGCGATCGTCATGCTGTCAGGTGCGACGATCGCTGGCCAAGTAACATAACCGATGCATGCTGATCCGCTCCAAACTGCGCATCGAAACGCGATGCGGCCGCCTTGAGTCTCGATTGGCAGCCAGTTAGTGGCGATCGCAGAGCCCGACAAATGCATTTTCTGGCTTAGAAAAGCCCGTACAGCCGGCTCTGCATCGGTGGTGACCGAAAGTAAGCGCAACGTGTCTTTTTCTGCGGTTTCAAATGCCTCATCGCTGCGTGCTGCCGATTCTTCGAGTTCAAAAGCTCCCGATGAAAGAACTTGGACCCCGTAAACTTGCTCAATTTCTGGCGCCACGGCCAGCATGGCAGCATCGTTGGTGATGATGCCCGCCAGATCATGCTGGATTGCGGTAATGACGTGGCGGATATCGGACCGCTCATTTGCTGTCAATGGCCGATGGCCGGCTGCTTGAGGGAAAATAAGCGTGGCCAGCTTTGAGAAAATGCCATCCGCTTCGTCAGGCTGATCGACCGGAAGGCACGGAAACGTCTCGATATAGGCTTCCATCGGGTCCGTGTGTCTCGACTGCAGGTTGCGTTGTAACTCGTCGCGGATCTCACTACTGATGGCCAAGCGGCAAAAATTCATTCGCTCGGCCTGGAACAGACCCACAACTTCTGTGCGCCGGAGGCGACGCGGCTGCACATCGAACAGCACATTCATGTCCAGCAAATACATCGGAAGCTCGTTAGCAGCGGGCTCCACCAGGCCTAATGGATTGTGATCATTCACTCCGCTGGCAGGAAACAGTTGCGGCGAGTCGAGTTCATGGCAGCGAACTAGGATTTGACGATTTCGTGTGACACCGCCCTTCTCTGACCGCTGTACATAGAAGCGCTGCTTATGCCAAAAGGCATTTGCGCTAGTCAGATCCTCTGCAACCCGCGCATATATAGAAATAAAGCAGCTCTGGGTTAACGAATGACGGAGATGATCGAGTAACTGCGACGCCGCGCCGAACCTCCGAAAAGGCTCCAGAACAAACATCTGTCGCACATGTGCGCGCGGAAAATGTCGATCAAATAAGAGATGGCCTGCGTATTGCTGGCCGGCCGATGTTTGGGCAAGCAATACATACAGTCCATCTCGACGAGCGAATTGTTCAAAGATGCTTCGAGCCAAAAAGCCAAGCTCGTTTCGGTGCGCATCTGAAGCCTTGCACACTTCGTCGAGCCACGTCCCCGTGGAGTCATAGCCTTCTAAGACTTCGAACCGAATCTCGGCCGACTGCGATGCGTTTCGTAGCTCTACAGTTCCCCGTGCCATTGCCCCCCCTGTCTGATCCCAGCAACAACTAGGCCCTTCGCCTGATCAACACCACGTTATCGCCTGCCCTCAGAAGGTCCAGATAGTCCGCCCACGCTTGCATCATTTTTCGGCGTGCAGGTAGATGCGAGGTACGGTTATAAGCTCGACCGTTAGCGTCCCTGACTGCATGGGCCAGTTGGTGTTCGATGTGATCTACTGGGAATCCCAGCTCCTCATCCAGGACCGTACGCGCCATTGCGCGAAAACCATGGCCTGTCATTGTTTCGCTATCGAACCCCATACTGCGAAGAGCAGCGTTAACGGTGTTCTCGCTCATAGGGCGTCGAACGCTCCGTACTCCAGGAAATACATATCGACCATTTCCTGTCAGCTCATTCAATTCTCGCAGGACCCCAACTGCCTGAGTAGACAGTGGGACGAGGTGCGAGCTCTTCATCTTCATCTTTCCGGCGGGTATGTCCCAAGTGGCCGTATCTAGATCAATTTCTGACCACTCGGCGTGTCTTAGCTCTCCCGGGCGCACAAAGACGACTGGCGCTAACTTGAGTGCCGCAATCGTTACCGGTGAGCCCTGATACCCGTGGATCGCTCGCAACAATTCCCCGATCTTCGATGGCAAAACGATGCTCGGAAAATGATTGACCCGAGACTGCTCCAGTGCGCCAATTAAATCCGTCGCAGGATTACGCTCAGCGCGCCCTGTAGCAATCGCGTACCGAAAGATCTGGCCCGCCAAACCTCGCGCACGATGCGCGGATACAACTATGCCTCGCTGTTCCATCTTTCTCAGAGCAGCGAGCAATGTAGGAGCTGATATTTCGGCTATGGGAAGATTAGCGATACTGGCGAGGTCCTTCTCGACTAAGCGACGACTGCGTTGCACGCTGCCAATGGTCATTCCCTCACGCTCGCGCTTGGCAATGAATTCTAGTCCCACCAATCGAAAGGTCGTCCCAGCTTTCTCCAACCGTGCGGCTCGCTCGGTTTTGGCGACATGCGCTGGGTTGGCCCCAGCCTTCACCATCGCACGCGCCTTGTCACGATCAACACGCGCCTGGGCCAATGAGATACCGGGATACTCTCCCAAGGCCACCATGCTCGCTTTGCCATCGTGGCGATAACGGTAGCGCCACAACTTGGCGCCTGTTGGCCGTACCTCAATGCATAAGCCGTTGGTGTCGGCAATGCGATACACCCTTTCGCGTGGCTTAATCGTCCGTAATTTGGCGTCCGTGAGCATGTGAGTAACGGCCTCGTGAGTAAGGTGGCGAACAAGCCACCTCTTTACTCGCATCGTTACTCACTTTTTGGTCAGACGCAACGGGACACATCCGGACACATCCGGATGAATAACTCCGACATTTAAGGATTTTATCGAGTCTGTCGGAGATCCCTGGACTTCCGTGGATCTCAATTTGGCGCGCCCGGAGGGATTCGAACCCCCGACCAATGGCTTCGGAAGCCACTACTCTATCCGGCTGAGCTACGGGCGCTTGAGCATCGACGCGTGGGCAGAACCGGTAGGTCCGGCGCACGGTGGACGCGCAGTATAGCGAAGTTGGGAGCCAGCGCCCATGTGGCGGGTCAGGCGCCCTGGCGGGGTCGCAAGATTGCCCCCTCACCCCAGCCCTCTCCCCAGAGGGGAGAGGGAGAAGTGCTGTACAGATCAGCGAGCCTTGAGCAGCTCGGACAGGCGATCGGGCTTGCCCGTGATCCGCTCCAGGTGCGGATACTTCAGGCCGTCGTGATAGTCGATGCGCAGCGTCTTGTACTCGTCGAAGTTCTTCACCAGCAGCTCGACCGGCTGATTCTTGTCCTTCGCCGCGGCGGTCACCGCGTCCTTGATGGCGTCGCCGGAGTACTCCTTGCCGTTGACGGCAATCACCTTCATGCCCGGCGACAGGCCGGCCTTAAAGGCTGGGCCATCCCACAGCACGTCGACGATATCGCCGCCCTTGCCCATCGAGACACCCAGCGAATAGGTAAGGTTGGGGCCGCCGTAGCGCGTCTCCACGGCCTTGGCCACTTCCGATGCCTTGTCGTCGTAGACCAGCTTCCAGCCATTCGCCTCGAAGCCGCCGATCAGCGGGCCGTGGCCATCCAGGCGCTCGCGCAGGTAGGTCGCCCAGTCGTACGGCGTGATGTCGTTGAGCGTCTTCACCACATCGTCGAAGGTGTAGGTGTTGACGTCCCACTCGCCGTTCTTCACGCCGAAGAAGACCTTGGCGAAATCGTCGATGGAACGCTTGTCGCCCGTGAGGTCACGCAGCTTGCCGTCCACGTCGAGCCAGATCATCTGGCCGCCGGAGTAGTAGTCCTCGCTCATCTGGAAGTTGCGATACGGCAGCGGGCGGCGCATCGCGATGATCGGGTCGTTGGTGGTGTCCTGGATGTTGCGCCACTGCTGCAGGCCCGGACGGCCGCGATCGTAGGTCGCTGCCACGTTGGCAAGCATGTCCAGCGCCTGATCCTGCTTCCACAGACCCGAGCGCGCGGCCATCACGTAGCCCCAGAACTGCGTCTGGCCTTCGTACACCCACAGCAGGCTGTCCTGCATGGGCACGTTGAAGTTCGGCGTGGAGAGATCCGCACCGCGACGGTACTTCCCGTCCCAGGAGTGGTTGAACTCGTGCGGGAGCAGGTCGCGCATGACCATGCTCTTGTCCCACTCGGTGAAGTAGCCCGGGCTCACGCCGTTCTCGCTGGAACGGTGGTGCTCAAGGCCATTGCCCGACATCTTGTCGCTGAGCGAGAACAGGAAGTCGTAGTGGTCGTAGTGGTGCGCGCCGTACAGCTTGTACATCTGCTGCACCAGATTCTGATGCACCTTCAGCTGCTCGGGCTTGATCTCCAGGTACTTCGGATCATCCGCCACGACATTGAGGAACACCGGCGTCTTCGCGCCCGGGTCAAGATCCACGCGCTTGAAGTACTTGCCCGCGTAAATCGGCGAGTCGACCAGATTTTCATAGTCGATCGGCTTGAACGTAACCGTGTCGCCATTGCGCGAAGCCATCTCCAGCGCGCTGCCGTACTGCCAGCCGGCTGGGAATGTCACGCTGGTTTCGGCCTTGACCTGTCGCGCGAAATAACCCGCCGGGTACACCGATACGGAATTCCACTGCAGGTTGAGCATCTCCGGCGTCATCACCACGCGGCCTTGGCGGATGTCCTGCGCGGAAAGGAACTGGAACTCCACCTCCACTTCGCTCGCGCCCTGCGGCACATCCACATGGAAGGCATACACGTTGAGCGGATCGCGCTTCCACTGAATGACCTTGCCATTCGCCTTCACCACCAAGCCAGCGAGCTTGTCGATCGGACCCGTTGGCGAATGGTTGCCCGGCAACCACTGCGGATACAACAGGGTCAGCGGACCCGCTTGCGCCGGCACCGTTTCGTGCACGCGGAACACGCGATGCGCGATATCGGTCGCATCCACGTTGATCTTCAGCGTGCCATGGAACGGAATGTCCTGCGGCGCAGGAACGTCGGCGAGGGCCGCAAAGCTGCTCAGGCCAAGGGCCGTAGCGAGCATGGCGGAAGCGAGGCGCGAAACTTTCAAGAGGTTCTCCTAATCAATCGGATTCGTGCGCAAGACATAGCTGCACGAAACATGAACCTCTGATCGTAGTGTGCGTTGACAGGTCAAACCCCCTGCCATTGGTCATGGAAGTGTCTGAACCTCTCCCGTCCGCGAAACCCTTCAGGGGTTTTACACACGTTAAAAACCCGTATCCTTTTTTCACCGCGATCCCCGCGCGGCCCGTAGCGACATTCCCCCTTGTTGTCGCTACGGATCACAAAAATAGATAGATGGAGCATTCCATGCACAAGACTCTTCTTGCGGCCGCTTTGGCCGTCGTCGCTATCGCGCCTTTCGCTGCCAAGGCCGACGAAAACACCAACCAGCTCGACAACTTCTTCGTGGCCGGCAACCTGGGCCAGAGCAACTACCGCATCGGCGGCGTCTCTGACAAGTCCGACGTGTTCCAGAACGTGCGCTTCGGCTGGCGCTGGAACAACATCGTGGGCGCTGAAGTTGGCTACGCCTACCTCGGCAAGGTCAAGAACGACTACACATTCGGTGACACCTGGGCCAAGCCGCGCGTGGCACAGATCGGCGTGAACGCCAAGTACAACTTCTACAACAACTGGTACGTCACCGGCCACGGCGGCTACCTGCGCTCGCGCACCACCAGCGGCTCCACGGTGGGCGACTACACCGTTTCCCAGCGCAGCTGGAACAACGGCTGGTACGCCGGTGCTGGCGTGGGTTACGACATCACCAAGAACGTCGCCCTGGGCCTGAACTACGACAACTACCACATCAAGAATGGTCGCGGCGGTTCCGACGAATCGCAGATCAACATGAATGTGGCGACCTACTCCGCTTCGGTGGAAGTGCGCTTCTAAGCGTCGCTCCTCAAAGTGGATACGGAAAACGGCCGTGCAAGCGGCCGTTTTCTTTTGCCTGCTGCACAAAAAAAAGGCCGCTTTCGCGGCCTTTTCTACGTGAAAACCTCGGCTTAGCCCTGCTTCTCCAGCTTGCTGTGATGCATGCCGTAGGTGAGATAGATCACCATACCGATGCTCACCCAGATCAGGAACACCTTCCACGTGATCAGCGGCAGCTCCGCCAGCAGCCAGATAGAGAACGCGATACCGACGAGCGGCACCAGCGGCACCCATGGCGTGCGGAAGGAGCGATGCAGGTCCGGCTTGCGCTTGCGCAGGATCATCACCGACATACAGATCACGATGAAGGCCGAGAGCACGCCGATGTTCACCAGCTTCGCCACTTCCTCGATCGGCAACAGACCCGCGACCAGTGCGGTGAACACACCAAGCACCACTGTGGGGCGATGCGGCGTGCCATAACGCGGATGCACATGGGCAAACCAGCTTGGCAACAGGCCATCGCGCGACAACGCGTACCAGATGCGCGTAGCGCCCAACATAAAGGCAAACAGCACGCTGAGCAGGCCGAACACCGCCGACACCGACACGGTGAGCGCCACCCAATGCAGGCCCAGGCCTTTGAAGGCATCGGACACGGGGGCGTCCGTATTGAGCGTGCTGTAGTGGGCGATACCCGTGAGCACCATCGATACGGCGAGGTACATCACCATCGAAATGCCCAGCGACAACAGCACCGCGCGCGGCAGATCACGCTGCGGATTCTTCGATTCTTCCGCCGCCGTGGTCAGCGTGTCGTAGCCGAACACCGCAAAGAACACGACCGCAGCGGCCGAGGCGACACCCTGGAAACCATAATGGCCGATGCCATCCGGGCCGATCACGTGCGCGGGAATGAAAGGCACCCAGTTCGATGGCTTGACGTAGAACGCGCCGACACCGATCACCAGTGCGACCGCCGCCACCTTGATCGCCACCACCACCGTGTTGAAGCGCGCGCCCCATTCGGTACGGAAGATCAGCAGCGCAGACACGCCCAGCGTCACCAACGCTGCGACCACGTTGAATACGTGTCCCTCACCGGTGCCGATGGCGCCTTGCGCCCAAACAGGAATGTGTATCCCCAAACTGGTCAGCGCCGACTGCACATAGCCGGACCAGCCGATGGCCACCACGGCAACGATCAGCGCGTACTCCAGCAGCAGATCCCAGCCGATCAGCCACGCGGCCAGTTCGCCGAGCACGGCGTAACCGTAGGTGTAGGCGCTGCCGGTGACCGGAATCATGCCGGCGAACTCGGCGTAACACAGCGCCGCTGCGGCGCTGGCGATGCCCGCGATCAGGAACGAGATGGCGACCGCAGGGCCAGCGTTGATCGCCGCCTGCTTGCCCGCCAGCACGAACACGCCGACGCCGATAATGCCGCCGATGCCAATGGCGGTGAGCTGCCACAGACCCAGAACGCGACGGAAATCGCCGCGCTTGCCGGCCTCCGCCTGCAACAGCTCCACAGGCTTGTGGCGCACCAACTTACTAAGGAAACCCATCAGCTCATCCCCGAGAAAAAGAGTCTGTTCGATACCTTTCAGCGGCCCGCGTTGGCCATCTGTGCCCGCCAGGGAGTGGGGCGTGGCGCAGCACCTGACTGGTGGTCAGGTCAAGCCGCGCACCGCTTCATGGTGGGCACAGATGGCCAACCCTACGGGCCAGGAGCTGTTTGCCCACCATACTTCGTCATCACTCGGTCGTGTATCGACATACACTTCCTCGTTCTTCCTCGTCTGGCGGGCAAACAGCTCCTGGCGCGAGCCACTGAAAGGTATCGAACAGACTCGAAACCGCGATCATAACGAATGCCCCCGCCCCTGCCACGCTGCAGCTGCGCGGTAGTGCCATTCGTCCTAGCTGGGGATGGGTTTTCCTGAATCTTCGCGACCAGCCGCCGAAATGGCCAGCCAGCCGAGCACCAGGGCACTGATCACGGGAATGGCGACCAACCCAGCCACTACCCGGCCGTCCAGATGCGATACGCCGAACCACCCACCCGTAAGCAGCGGAACGGCCGCCGTCGCCAGCAGCCTTGCCAGTTCCAGGCCGACGCCGACGCGCCGCCCCTCCATAAGCGCACCTAGCGCGGTGAGGCTGAGCACGAGGAACACCGCGTAGCCGACCAACGTCGCCGCCGGCAGATGTTTGGCGAGGTCGAGGAACTGCACCGCCATGCCCAACAGCAAGGCAAACTGCGTCAGACCGTAAAGAGTGAGGTTGCGCGAGAGCAAAGGAAGGTAACGCTCGCGCCCGATGTCGAACGCCGGCTTGGGAAAGCGCTCCGCCACGTCTGCCGGGCGCCAGCCCGGCGGCTTGATCCACACCAACAGCTTGTCGCGCCAGCGACGCGCGTGCCACGCATCTTTCACCGTGGCCCAATACACCTCGGCATTGGCCCACAGCGGGTTCCAGCTGCGCAGCGGCGAGCGCGTGCCGTAGATCGGCGGATCGGTGTCGTCTTCTTCGATGAAGGTGCCGAACAAGCGATCCCACAGGATCAGGATGCCGCCGTAATTCTTGTCGAGGTATTTGTCGTTCACCGCATGATGTGCGCGATGGTTGGAGGGCGAGCAGAACACACGGTCAAACCAGCCCAGCCGCCCCACCAGCTCGGTATGCACCCAGAACTGGTACAGCAGATCGATCAGCGCCACCACCACGAACACTTCCAGCGGATAACCGATGATGGCCATCGGCAGATAGAACAGCCACCCCAGCAACATGCCGCTGCCGGTCTGGCGTAAGGCGGTGGAGAGGTTGTAGTCCTCGCTCTGGTGGTGCACCACGTGCGCCGCCCAAAGGATGTTCACCTCATGCCCCGCGCGATGCAGCCAGTAGTAACAGAAGTCATAGATCAGCAGCGCGCTGATCCACACCCATAGACTATTTGCCGGCAGGGCGAAGATCGCGAAGCGCTGCACGCACCACGCATAGATGCCAAACGTGAGCAGCTTGCTGAAGACCGCGACAATCTGCGAGATCACGCCCAGCCCAAGGCTGTTGATGGCATCACTGCTGTGATACACGCTGCGGCCGCGCAGTTTCGCCACCAGCAACTCCAGCGCGATCAGCGCGAAGAACACCGGCGTAGCCCAAGTGATGATGATTTCCTGCGTATTCATCGCTTTTCAACGACTCCCGCGAACCGAACGCGCCAAGCACCACAGCGCTGCATAGTACGTGGCCAGCACCCACAGCCCCGACAACGGAATGACGAAGCGGAAGCGGTTCCACGCCAGCAGTGTATCGCTGAGCATGAAGAGCAGCGCGCCCGCCACGGACCAATGCGCGGAGTTGGTCAGCGCGTCCATCGCGTGTCGCTGCACCCGCACCACGGCCTGCCCGCCCATGCTGGCCAGTACCAGCACGTAGACCATTACCGGCAGGTGCAGTGCTGCCGGCAGAGACGGCCATAGCGCCCACAGGTTGAACGCACCGTAGGCGACGCAGGCCAGCATGCCCCAGGGACGTTCGGCGAAGCGGCTATCGGTCAGCAGCGCCACGATGAAGCACAGATGCGCCAGCAAGAACGACACCAGTCCGGGCACAAAAGCATCTTGCGGCAGCATCAGGAAGACGTCGCCCGCCAGCGAACACACCATGCCGGCGGCCATCCAGCGCCGATAACGTGTGGACACGGCGGGATTGGTCCGCACCACCATCCACAAGATGAGCAACGTCGTCAGCGGTTTGCAGATCCAGTGCAACCAACGCCAGCCGTCGATCTCACCGGTTGCTGCGAACGTGATACCTGCGATGGCACCCACGGCCAACGCTGCAATCGCAACATCCATCCCGCGCGACGAGGCGGACCCCGTCGTTGCGTTTGAAACAATCATGCGTGGATTCCCCGATCCATCCATCTCAGCCGATGGTAGAGCCAACAGCTTCCAGAGCCCTGTCGCAGCGCAATAAATCGCCCTGGGTGATTTTTGACGTCGCGTCAGCAGCTGCCAAGAACGATGGCGAAAAAAAACCCTCTCCCGGATCACCGGGAGAGGGTTTGCAAGAAGCGGGTACGCCGGCGGGACGGCGTTTCCCCCTCCACCTTCCCCAAGCGGGGGAAGGCCCTCCACATGCGTTAAGCCCTTAGAACTTGGCGTTGATGTTGAAGAACACTTGGCGCGGGGCGCCGGCCATCAACGTCTGGTTCCAGCCCTGCGGGTCCGAGGCCACGTAACCGTTGGTACCCGTCGTCGCAAAGTAGCGCTTGTTGAACAGGTTGGTCACGTTCAGGCCCAAGCTCAGGTCCTTTACGAAGGACAGCGCGCCCAGGTCATAGTTCACGCCGGCGTTGAACAACCAGTACGAGGGTACCTGGGAGTCGTTGATATAGGTGATGTAACGGCGGCCGGTGTACTTGCCGTCCAGCGTGGCGGTGAAGCCGGCGAACGTGTAGCTCACGTTGCTGGTGAACATCCAGGTGGGAATGCCGACCACGTACTTGCCTTGGGTCGCCACCACGCCGTTGTTGAGGTAGTCATCCTGGTACTTGGAGTTGTCGTAGGACAACGAGTTGAGCCAGCGCAGGTGTTCCACCGGGCGCCAGATCACCGCCAGGTCAACGCCGGTGCTCTTTACCGAGCCCACGTTATTGAGGATGGCCGAGCAGGTCTGCACTGCGCTGCACGGCGACACAGCCAACAGGCGGTTGGTGAAGCGCGTGTAGTACGCATCCGCCGAGGCTTCGATGGTATCGCCGTGCACGCGATAGCCAAACTCGAAGGTCTGCGACTGCTCAGGGCTGAGCGAACTCTTGCTGGCGTTGAACGCCGTCTGCGACTGGCTGAAGGGCAGGAAGCCGTAAGCCGAGAGGTTCTTGCTGTAGGAGGCGTACACCTCCTGGTTGGCGTCAATCTTGTAGTTCACGCCTGCCTGCGGCAGGAACGCGTCGCTGGCACGGATGCTACCGGCGGCCAGCGCGCTGCTCGCCACCAGCGAGTCGGCTGCGTTGGTCACGCCCAGTGCCTTGGCGCCGAAGTTCACGGTGAGACGGTCATCCATCAAATGGATGGTGTCCGACGCATAAGCCATGCGCGTCTGCGTGGTGTAGTGCTGGAAGAAGCCGCGCGCGAACGGCTCGTTGTTCTCGTAGAAATTGCTCAGGTAGTCGTATGCGCCGGTGAGGTAGAAGTAGTTGCGCTCCTGGTTGGTCTTGGCGTTCTCCGCCCAGAAACCCACTTCGATATCGTTGTTGCCCAGCGAGAACACCAGCGAACCGGTGCCGCCGTAGCGGTCCAGGCCGTAATCGGTGGTGCGCATGGCGATCGGCACGGTGGCCGAGGAAGCCACGTACGGCGTGGCCCACTGACCTTCGCCACGGTTGTCGTGGTAATAGGTGCCGAGGTTCAGCGTGGTGCGATCGCTGAGGTTGAAGGTGCCACTGAGGCCGGCGAGGTTGTCACGACGGATACCGCCACCCGCGTAGTAGGTGGAGTCCACCAGGTCATAACCGGCCGGCAGCGAGGACAGCATCCCCGGATACGCGCCCTTGCCGTTATATGCGTTGGCGATCTGCACCGCCGCGCCCCAGTTCGGCTGCAGGTAGTCCCAGTTCCAGCCCAGCGCCTTTTGGCTGGCAAGGGACAGATCCATGTAGTCGTATTCTTTGCGACGCGAGTTGTCGAAGAACAGGCTCACGCTGCCGCTATCCCACTGGTAGACCGACTTCAGGTTCACCTGATCGGAACGCTGGTCGCCGTAGCCCTTCCACTTGTCCGTCGATGCATGGTCGTACGACACGTACATCGAGAAACCGTGGTAGTCACCCGTATCCAGGCGCACGAAGGTGCGCGCGGTGGAATCGGAACCGATCACCTGATTGATGCGCGCGCCGGCGACCTGGTCCGGATCGGCGGAGTAGAACTGGATGGTGCCGCCAAGGTTGGTATTCGACGCCGTGCCCAGCGCGCCCGCGCCCTGTGCGAGTTCCACCGTGCTGATGTTGTCGCTGCTGATCGCACGCGTCACCTGCAGGCCGGTGGTGGTGCCGTAGCTCATGTTGCCCAGCGGAATACCGTCCAGCGTGAAGCCGAGGCGGCTCTGGTCGAAGCCGTGCAGCGTGATCTGCGTGGACCACTCGTAATCACCCCACGGGTCGGCTGCCTGGAAGTTCACGCCCGGCAGCTTATCGATGGCCTTCAGCGGGCTCGTGCCCGGCGCAAGCTGCTGCAGATCCTCACTGGTGACCTTCTGCACCTGACGCGTTTCGCCGGAGGCGACCACCGACACGGCCTCCATGGTCTTGGCCTTGTCGCGATTGGTGTTGGCCGATGCATCGGCCGCATCGGCAACGGGCGCCGCGGGCGCGGCGGCCGGGTTCAGGTCGTCGGCGAACACGATGCCGCCGTGAAGCGATGCCAGTGTTGCCAGCGCGATCGCGGTCCTGCGAAGGGAAAGCTTGGGCATGACGATTCCTTGCGCGCGGATTCTCCGTGAATCCGCACGTTCTCTAGTGGAAGATCAAAAGGGAAATAGCCGTCCAAACCTTTCGAACGGATTAGGAAATCGTGAAGGCGTCGTGTGTAATAGCGGTTACAGGCGTATTTAAAACACTTACGAAAACGCAGTGAAATGCGACAACGCGTGCGAACAGCGTTGTCGCCAACGATCACGGAAGCAGCGACTTGCCCTGCGCTTGCGGCAGACTTACACCAAGCATGCGCGCAACCGTCGGTGCGATGTCACGCATGTCGATATCGCCCAGGTTCTTGTTCGACGGCACGCCCTTGCCCTGCATCAGAAAGGTGGAACGCATCTGCGCGAGCGCCGGATCGTAGCCGTGCATGCCGAGATAGTGGCCGGGCGAAGGCATCGGCGCATCGGGCTTGATGCCCATCTCAAAACCGGGCTTGAACATGACGAACCACTGGGCCAGCGGCGTACCGCCACCCTTCTCCACCTGCGCCTTGCTCAGCACGCTGGCAATGCCGTACGCCGGATCCTTTTGCAAACGCGCCAGTAGTGCCTCGACCTTGGCATGTACGGCGGCGTCATTCGGATCACGCAGGACGATGGCGCCACTGCCGCCGTCATTCCACGGCATGGCCTGCCAGTCCGTGACGGCGCCATCCTTGATCGTGACGAGTCCTTCCGCGATGAACGGCGCATAGAGGTTCACGTCACTCTGTACAGGCAAGAAGCCGTGATCCGAGACCACCACCACCACGCCATCGGGATGCACGCGGTGCGCGGCCTGCACCAGCTCGCCGACCAGTTCGTCGATCTGACCCAGCACCGCCCTGGCCTGCGGCGTGTCCGGACCGCTGACGTGCTGCTCATGATCCAGCGCAGTGAGGTAAGCCGTCATGAAATCGGGCTTGCGCGTCTCCAACAACTTCACCGCGAAGTGCGCGCGCGTGCGGTCGCCGGCCATGCTCTCGTCGATGCCATCCGCATAGGGGCCAAGGTCTTGCTCCAGCGAAGGCAACAATCCGGGCGTGGCGAGCGCCGCGAGCAGTTTGCGATCGTCCGCGGTGCCGGTGCGCCAGATCTGCGGCAAGTTCCAGTCCACCTGAGCGCCCACACTCACCGGCCAATGCACGTTTGCCGTATGCAGGCCCGCGGCATGCGCGGCATCCCACAACGTGGGCACCTTGATGTCACTGGCGTACCAATCCCAGCCCTGCTGGTTCTTGTTGTACGGATCAAACGTGAGGTTGCCACCGATGCCGTGCAGTGCCGGAGACACGCCAGTGATCAGCGTGGTGTGGCTGGGATAGGTCAACGTGGGCAATACGCCACGCACCGATTCGGCATAGGCGCCTTGCTTCAGGAATGCCTGCAGGTTGGGAAGATGCAGGCCGCGTTGCTCGGCCTGCAGTACATCGGCGGGGCGCAGGCCATCGATGGAGATCATCAGCACCGGCGCCGCCGCAGCGGGCAGGCTGAGGGCCAGAGATAGAAAACCGGCGGCACAAAGGAAATGGGACAGGCGCATCGTCAGGTCACCGCATGTGTGAAGTCGTGGAAGCACGGTCACTCACGCTTGTCACCCCCGCGCAGGCGAGATGACAAGCGGAGGCTGTTGTGGAATCAGTCGGCTCAGCGGCCGTCGAGCGCCTTGCGTCCGATGGCGGGATCGTCGGTAAAGAACGCATCCACGCCGGCATCGAGGTAGGCGCGAATCTCGGCGATGGAGCCTGCTTCGTTGAACGTCTTCGGGTCGCTGCCCTGCCAGAAGTTCTTCGCCTGGAAATAGTTCTCCGGGCGGAAGGTGTACGGATGCAGCTCCAGCTTCACCGCATGCGCGTCGTGCGCCAGCGATGTGGGCTTGCCCAGCGTGCCGTCGGCGGCCAGCGGGATGATCGAGCGGATGTTCGGGCCAATCGCATCGGCATAGCCGGCGATATCACGCAGGCCGGCCGGCGTCATCATCTGCGCGAACGTCAGCTTCTTGCCGGCGGCCACGACGTCGTACGGTTCTTCCTTGGCATCGCCGAGCAACTGCAGCAGGCGGATGTTCGGATGATCCTTGCCCAGCTTGCCGCGCAGATAGCGCAGGTTGGCGATCTCGAACGACTGGATCTCCACCGGTGCGGTGCGCGTATACGTGTGCGCGGCGAGGATCTCCAACACGCGGTCTTCCATCGGCAAGCTCGCCTTCTGGAAGTAGGTGCCGTGTTTGATCTCGGGGATGATGCCGATCACGCGGCCCTGGGTGGCCGATTCGGTCGCCACGAAATCGATGATCTCGTCCAGCGTGGGGATCTGGAACTCACCGTCGTACGCCGTGCTGCGAAACTGCGGCAGGCGCTCGCGAGCGCGCAGCGTCTTCAGCTCCGTCAGAGTGAAGTCTTCGGTGAACCAGCCCGTGACCTTTTCGCCATCGATGGTCTTGGTGGTCTTGCGCGAGGCGAATTCCGCATGCTGCGCCACGTCGGTGGTGCCGCTGATCTCGTTCTCGTGGCGAGCGACCGGCACGCCGTCTTTGGTCATCACCAGATCCGGCTCGATGAAATCCGCACCATCGGCGATGGCTTTGCCGTAGGACGCAAGCGTGTGTTCTGGCCGCAATGCGCTCGCGCCGCGATGGCCGATCACCAGCACCTTCTTCGCCAGCGGTGCTTCGTTCGCCTGACTATTGGCAGTCATCACCAGTGCACCCGCCATCATGATGGCCCAGCATATACGACCCACGGCTACTCCTTTGTCGTTGTCCCGATGCGCCCGTGCGGCGCAGTGATCCAGACATCGTGACGGCCGTGCATGTCGATTCATTGACAAGATGCTCACAGCGCGTTTGATTGCAAGCCCACCGAAAGCCTGCCATGACTGATGGCACCGCCGTGACTTGCGGCCAATGCCCCGCTGGCTGGACCTTGCTAGCGTGCAATGACTCCATCCCTGATCGGAACGGCCATGCTTGCCACCTTGCTCACTGCGCTGCTGGCCAGTGCCGCACCCGCCACGGATTGCCATATCGGCGCCTATCGCCTCAGCGACGGCAGCACACTGGATATCGCACCCACTGACAGCGATGCGCTGCGCTGGCGGCGCATCGACGGTGCCAGCGGCAAGCTGACGCGCGGCGTCAACGATACGTGGAGCAGCACGCTGGGCTGGACGGATCGCCCCGACGGCAAGGATGTCCGCTTCGTCGATTGCGCCAAGGGCAGGATCAGCTTCGGCGGCATGGCGGGTGAACGCATTCCGCTACAGGTGCAGCAAACCACCTTCACCGGCGACGGCGGCACGCGCTTGGTAGGTCGGCTGATCCTGCCACCCGGTGATGCCAAGGTGCCGGTGGTCGTGCTGGTGCATGGGGCTGAACATGATTCGGCGCAGCAGTTCGATGCCATGCAGCGCGAGTTTCCGGCCCAGGGCGTCGGCGCCTTTGTCTACGACAAGCGCGGCACGGGCGATTCGGCCGGCACGTATACGCAGGACTACAGCGTGCTCGCCAACGATGCCGTGGCTGCGGTTGCCGAAGCACGCCGGCTGGCCGGTGCCCGCGCTGGTCGCGTGGGCTTCCGTGGCGGCAGCCAAGGTGGCTGGGTCGCGCCGCTGGCGGCCACGCGCACCAAGGTCGATTTTCTCATCATCGGCTACGGCCTTGCGGTGTCGCCGCTGGAGGAGGATCGCGAAGCGGTCGCGTTCTATCTCCATAAAAAAGGGTACGACCAAGCAGTGATCGACAAGGCCTGGCAGCTCTCCGATGCCATCGGCCTGATCCTGTCCAGCAACCTCACGCAAGGCTTCAACCAGCTTGAGGTGGCCAAGGCGAAGTACAGCAAGGAACCCTGGTACAAGGATGTGCGCGGCGATTTCAGCTACATGGTGCTGCCGATGAGCAGCGACGAGATCCGCGAGAAAGGCAAGCCCTATGCCTCGTGGAACACGCCATGGCATTACGACTCGATGGCGGTCCTGCGCAAACTCAAGACGCCGCAGCTATGGCAGCTCGGCGAAGACGACATCGACGCGCCCAGCGGCGAAACCTGGCGTCGACTCACGTCCCTTCAGTTGAAGGGCTTGCCGATCACCGTCGCCCTGTTCCCGCATGCCGAACACGGCATGACGGAGTACGAGTTGAAGCCCGATGGCGAACGCGTCAGCACGCGCTATGCAGCGGGTTACATGCAGATGGCCATCGATTATGCGAAGGGCATCTTCCATACGCCCTACGGCGCCAGCGTGGTGGTGGTTCCGCGGGAACCGGCGCCGTAGCGGCATCGCGGCCGAAGCCGCGATGCCGCTACGTTTAAGCATCGATTAGAACTTCACGTCCAGCGTCAGGAAGCTCTGGCGCGGCGCACTCGCGTGGAACGCCAGCGCACGACCGTTGGGGTCGGTATTGGCGAACGCCGTGAGGTTGGATGCATAACGCTTGTCGGTGAGGTTGGTGACGTTGAGCGACAGCTTGACGTCGGTCAGGCCGTACATCGCGCCGAAGTCGTAACCGGCACCCAAATCGAAGGACGTATAGCCGCCAAAGCCCTGGTCATTGGTGTACGTGTAGTAGCGCGTACCGGTGTACTTGCCGCGCAGACCAACGTTCCAGGGGCCGTACACCCAGCTGATTTCGCTGGCGAACAGTTTGTTGGGCGTATCCACCGTGATCTTGCCCTGGGTGGGAATGGTGACGCCGTTCTGCTGGTAGTTGTTGTCGTAAGTGGAGCGGTTGAACGAGGCCGAGTTGTACCACTCGAAGTGGTCGAACGGCTTCCAGATAAAGGTGAGTTCCGTACCGTGGCTGCTCACCGAACCCACGTTATAGAAGCGCGTGGTGCACGCCGGCGTGGTGCCCTGCTGGATGCTCGGGCACGGATTGAGCGACAGCAGACGGTTGTTGAAGTTGACGTCGTACACAGCGACGGATGCTTCAAACTCCTTCTGCACCACGCGGTAGCCGCCTTCGATAGTGCGTGACTGCTCCGGCTTCAGGTTGCCCTGCGTGGCATTGAACGACGACTGCGTAACCAGCAGCGGGCCGCTGGCACCACCACCCTGGAATGCGGCGATGTTCTTGGCGTACGACAGGAACACTTCCTGTCCGTGACCCAATTGATAGCCAATACCCGCCTCCGGCAGCAGCGCCTTGCTGGCGTTGAGGCGGCCGTTGGCCACGGGCGCTTCCACCGTCACGCCCGGCACTTCCTGCGCGCGCATGCTCACGTGCGGGCTCTTCACGCCCACGTCGATGCTCAGGCGGTCATCCAACAGTTTGAAGCTGTCCTGCAGGTAGGCCTGGCGCGTGATGATGGTGTACTTCTGATAGAACAAGCGGCGGTTCGGATCGCTCAGGTAGTTGTCGTCGCTGACCGGACCGGTGATCCAGTAGAAGTTGCGCTGCACCGAGTGATGGTTGTTCTCGTACCACACGCCACCTTCCACATGATGGTCACCGACATCCCACGTCGCCGACGCGATCGCGCCGTTGCGGTTGATGGTGTAGTTGGTGCTGCGGATGGAGATCGGCACTTCCTGCGCAGTGCCCGGGTACGACGGCTGGCCCGGTGCCCACCAGTGGCCCTGGCCGCCGTTTTCATGGTGGTAGACCTGGGTGTGCAGGGTCACCGTGTCGCTGGGGAAGAAATCGCCAGCGAGGTAATACAGATCATCACGACGCAGCGCGCGGCTCTGGTAGTAGGCATCGTCGATGTTGTCCACGCCGCCGGAGAAGCCGCAGCGCGAATCGGCCTTGCCGCCCTTGGTGTAGATCGGTGAACAGTACGCAGCGGCTACCGCACGCTTCCAGTCCGGCGCATACAGGTTCCAGTCCCAACCGAGGCCGCGCGCCATGCCGCTCTTGGAGAGGTAGGCGTAGTCGGCCTGCGAAGTGCGCGAGTTATCGGCGAAGGCAGTGATCTTGCCGCCGTCGAACTGGTAGACCGCCTTGGTGTTGTACTGCTTGGTAGTCGTCGGCGATTCCGGCGGCGCCCACATGTCAGCCGTGGCACGCACCCCGGACACGTACATGGAGAAGCCGTGATAGTCGCCCGTGTCGAGACGCAGATAAGTGCGGCGGTTCTGGTCGCTACCGAAGGTCTGGCTGACGCGGCCACCAAACGTGGTCGACGGATCATCGGTGTAGTACTGGACGGTGCCGCCGAGGTTGCTGGTCGACGCCGTGCCCAGGCTGCCGATGCCTGAACTGAGCTCCACGCCGCCGAAGTTCTCGGAAAGCATGGCGCGGCTGATGTTCAGGCCGTTGTAGTTGCCGTAGGCGTTGTCACCCAGCGGCAGACCATCCAGCGTGTAGCCCAGGCGCACGGTGTTGAAGCCGCGCAGGCTGATGGTCTGTGATTCCTCGTTGGCGCCGAATGCATCGTTGGACTGCACGTTCACGCCGGGGATGCGGTTGAGCACCTTCTGGATGCTGGTGCCGGCGGGCAGCACCTTCGTGTCCTGCACGGTGACACGCTGCACCTGACGGGTTTCGCCCTGGCCGATCACCGAGATGCTTTCGAGGTTCTTTGCGCCATCGGCCGTGGCCGGTGCGGCGGCAGCGCCGTCGGCAGGCTGCGGGTTCTCGGCGGCGAAAGCCGTAGGCAACAAAACGACCAAGGCCGCCGCGACAGCGGCAGCGAGCACGTGCTTCTTCATTGAGCGTGAACTCCGGGGGATGGGGAATCCGCGTACAGCGGATACCCCGATCCTGCGGTTTTCGTGTGAAGTTACGTTTACACAGAAATTTCACACGTCAGCTTCGTGAAGACTTGCGCGATCAGCGGGTGGCCGGCGCCTTCACCTGCTGCAGCCAGGCTTCATAGGTCGGGCGATCCACCGGCACGCCGTCGCTGTTGCAGCTGCCCAGTTTGCAGAGTTCCTCGCGGATGCGCGGCGTGTGCTGCACGATCACATGGAAGATGGCGTTCTGTTCCAGCTCGCCGTGAAACGCCGCCGCGCCCGGTCCGCTGGCGAAGATCGCCACGTCTTCGCCGCCGTGCGTTTCCGCCTTCATGGGCAGGATGGATTCCTGCATGTAGTCGGGCTCGTTGGTCTTCGCCTTGGTCAGGTCCGGGCGACCCTTGGTGGCATACGAGTAGTCATGCGCGCTGTGCGGAAAGGTTTTGCTGCCTTCCGACTGCGTATCGCTGGCACCGATGTAGCCGGGGCCATTGGCGAAGCCTAGCGTGGTGTACGGCTTACCCGCGGCATCACGGGCAAGACCCGCGCCGCCTTCTTCGTCGTAACTATCGTTGTGTCCCTGCACGAGGCCGAGGATGTCGTTGCCACGCTTCGGATAACCCGCGAAGGTCATGGTATGGCTGTGGTCGGCCGTCACCACGATCAGCGTGTCGCGCGGGTCGGTGTGCTTTAGCGCGGCCTCCACTGCGTCGGCCATGGCGATGGTTTCGTCCAGCGCACGATAGGCATTGCCCGCGTGCAGCGCGTGATCGATGCGGCCGCCTTCCACCATCAGGAAGAAACCCTTCGGGTTCTGCTTGAGCACGTCGATGGCGCTGGTGGTCATCTCGGCGAGGCTGGGTTCGTCGAGCTTGTCGTTCACACGCTCGTGCTCAAAGTTGAGGTGCGAGCTGTTGAACAAGCCGAGCATCTGCTTCGTATGTGTCAGGTCCAGCGATTTCAGCTGCTGCCCGTTCCATACGTAGGCACCGTCCGGGTGCTTGCGCTTCCATTCCGCAATCAGGTCGCGTCCATCCAGACGCTGACCCACCTTGCCCTGCTCCACTGGATCGTCCTCGCCGGCGATCATGAACTCGGTGCGCCCGCCGCCCATCGCCACGGTGAGGCCATTGCCCGGAAAGTCGATCAGTTGCGCAGCGAAATCCTTGCAACCCTGCGCCTTGGCGTCAGCGGTGAGATCGGCATCGACTTCCCAGTTGCGCTCGGGCAGATGGCCATACGTCGCAGCCGGTGTGGCGTGGGTGATGCGCGTGGTGGTGATGGCGCCCGTACTCATGCCAGCCACCGAGGCCAGTTCCAGCGTACTCACCAGTTCCTGTCCGCGCGACGCGGCGCAATCCTGCCGGCGCGGCACCTGCGACACGCCGATAAAGCCACCGCGCGTTTTCACGCCGCTCATGATGGCGGTCATGGTGCCGGCGGAGTCGGGGGTCTGTTGGTCGGTCTCGTAGGTGCGGCTCAACGCGCTGAACGGAAAGCGCTCGAAGCTCAGGCGATAGCTTTCGCCGTCCACGCCCTTGCGCTGCCCGGCGCGCACGTGCGCTGCGGCGATGGTCGGCAGGCTCATGCCATCGCCGAGAAACACGATGACATTCTTCGCGCGCTGGCTGCCGCTGTTCGATTGCGCCGAGAGCTGTGCCGCCGACGCTGCACCCTGACGGAACCACCACTGTGCCGTCTCACCGTCCGGTCGCTGGATGGCCGGTACGTCGATGGATGCCGTGGCGGCAGGTGGCGCCACCGCCTGGCTCGAACAGGCGGTCAGCACGGAGAACGAAACAAGCAACGCGGCACGGCGTGCCAGCGGCGACGGTTGGAACATCGGGAACCCCTTCAATGATTTCGCGCAATGAGCCAGCCATGATAGGTGCGGCGCAAGAACTTGCTGTGACAGTTCACCCGAGGGCTGGTGCTAGCCTGCCGCCATGAACCGTCGCGCCTGCTGGTTGGCATGCCTCGCGTGGCTGGCCGCGGCCGCCTGGGTCGGCGATGCGCCCACAGGCGTCATCAACGATGTCGTGTTCTCGCAGTACGCCGACTACGCCAACAGCACGGAACTCGCGCGGCGGCTGGTGTCGCCACTGAATGCGCAGCGCTTGCAGCAACGCGCCGCCGCCAGCGGAGTAGCCATCGCCGAGCAGCCGGTAGATCTCGCGCATGAGCGCTTCGCGCTCTACGTACCTGCGCTAGCGCCGCCCGAAGGCTACGCGCTGCTGGTGTTCGTACCACCGTGGAACGAGGCGAAGATTCCCGCTTCGTGGACGTCAGTGTTCGACCGTCACGGCATGATCCTTGTCACCGCCGCTGGCATCGGCAACGACGCCAACGTGCTGGACAGGCGTGATCCGCTGGCACTGCTCGCCGCCACCAATGCCATGTCGCGTTATCGGGTCAATCCGCAACGCGTCTACGTCGGCGGCTTTTCCGGCGGCTCCCGCGTCGCCCTGCGGCTGGCACTCGGCTATCCCGATCTTTTCCGTGGCGTACTGCTCGATGCGGGCAGCGATGCCATCGGGCAGACCATTCCGCTGCCCCCCTCATCTCTGCTGGAGAAGTTCCAGACGGGCTCGCGCATCGTCTACCTGACCGGACAGCAGGACGCAGCTCGCCAGGATATGGAACGGCAAAGCCGGCAGTCACTGCACGACTGGTGCATCACCAACATCGATACGCTGTCGATGGCCGGCATTGGCCACGACCTTGCCGAGCCCGCCGCGCTGGATCGCGCGCTGACCTCACTGGAAACGCCGCATGCACTGGACGCAGCCAAACTCGACGCCTGCCGCGCGCGCATAACGAGCGAGCTGAACGCCGATATAGACAAGGTGCACGCGACACTCGAAGCAGGCCGCATCGACGACGCAAAGAAGCAGCTCGACGTGGTGGACCACCGCTACGGTGGGCTGGCCGCACCGCGCAGCGTGGAACTGGCGGCGCGGCTCCAGCGAGCAGCGCACTAGCTAAGCGAAACCGCTTCCACCTTCCCCGCCCGCACCGCCTTTACCAGCGCGGCATGGTCGCGTTCGTTCTGGTCGGCATAAGCTGCCGAGAACGAGGCGATGGCATCGGCGAACGCATCGCTCTTGCCAAGGTAAGCAGACAACAACACTGCATCGCCCGAACGTGCATGCGCGCGCGCCAGCGTATGCGCGCACAGGCGACCGTAGCGGCGAAGGTTGGGCACGCGCATCACTTCTATCTGCGGCGAGATCTTGGCATCACGCAGCTGGCGCACGTAGAACTGGCGCGTCGGCCCCTGCGTCCAGCCGAGGAACATGTCGCTGGCCGCCTGCATCAGGCGCTGGCCGGCGACCACGCGCTGTCCGTGATGCTTGTACGGCACGATGCCGATGAAAGGCTCGACGACCGACTGTCGCGCCTCCTTGAACTGCAGAAACAGCGGATCGCCGCTGCCAGACACCATCAGCATGATCCCGCAGTAAGTGCCCACGCTGCCCACGCCCACCACCTTCACCGCGGAATCCACGGCCTCGAAGCGATCGAGCAGTACGCGCCGTTCGGGCGACAACGAGTTGCGGTAGTCGTCATAGGCCAGTTGGCGCTCTTCGAGCGTGATGTGGTTGGCCAGTTCGTCGTCGTGATAGATCAGCGGTGGCTCGTCCTGGATGCGCGGCGGCGAACCACCGGCCACCGTGAGCTTGATGAACTCCTTGGTATGCGCAGTGAACTCCACGGCCTTGCTCACACTCTTGATGGCGAGCTTCTTCATCTCCGCATCTTGCATGCGGTCGATCACGTCCTGCAGGTCGATGTGGTCGTACCATGCTTCCAGCAGCGGCATCTCGGCGTACTCGGCCAGATGCGTCTTGTAGGCCGCCGCAGCCTCCCAGGCCATATCCTTCGCGTCGCTTTCGCTGAAGCCGTTGGCGCGCGATGCGACGAACAGACTGGCGCACAGGCGCTTGACGTCCCACTCCCACGGACCAATGGCGGTCTCGTCGAAATCGTTGATGTCGAATACCAGCTTGCGCTCGGGCGTGGCGAAGCCACCAAAGTTGACCAGATGGCAGTCACCGCAAATTTGCAGGTTGACGCCAGTGCGCTCGGTGGTGGCGAGGTCGCCCGCCATAACCGCCGCTGCGCCGCGATAGAAAGCGAACGGTGAGGCCATCATGCGGCCATAGCGGATCGGCACCAGCGACGGCACGCGACCCTTCGACGTTTCGATCAGCAGGTCCACCGGATCAAACCGGTTCTTGGGTGCCTTCCAGCCGCCTAGCGCCTTGCGCGGCACCTTCTCGCGAATAGCGCGTGCCTTGGCCTGCCGCTCTGCCGCCCTCTCGAGCAGGGTGGCCTGCGAGAGCGGTACGCTCTCCCGATGAGCGCGTCGCGCGGCGGAGATCTTCTCCTCCGCTGTTGCCTTGACCGATTTGCGGGTCAGCCTGGGTGCACGTTCGTCCGTCGTCCTCGACATCGTTTCCACCTCGCGAAGAGGGCACCGGGATGCCCAGGAGAGTCGCATCAGCGGCTCATTTGACGCCGCCGGCTCGCAAAGTGGAATAGCAAAACTACGTACGCCGTCAAGCGGCGTCCGCCCCGGAAACGGTTAATCCGAGAGCGTCTCGTGCGACGCCACTTCGCCCTGTTTCCAGTAGCTGGATGCCCGGATGCGCTGCCGGTCCAGTCCGTGCACCTCGATCAGCCGCTGCCGCACCTGGCGAATGCTGGCGTACTCGCCGGCAGCCCAGGCGAAGCCGTGGCCTTCGGGCAGGATGAGATCGCTCACGGCGTCGGGCAGACCGCCCGTGCCAGCGTCGCGACGCAGCCAGGTCACGCTGGCCTGCGCTGCAGTTGGGATATCCAGCACCGCTTCGCCGTCTTCGACCTCGATGATGGCAATGATGCACTCACCGGGCGTAGCCTCTTCCAGGCGGCGGGCGATGGCCGGCAGCGCGGTTTCGTCGCCCAACAGCAGGTTCCAGTCCAGCCCATCGGGAAGGATGGAGGAGCCACGCGGGCCGCCGACGCCCAACAAATCGCCCACCCGCGCGTTACGCGCCCACGAGGCGGCCGGGCCTTCGCCGTGCAGCACAAATTCGATGTCCAGCTCGTTGGCGGCGCGGTCGTACCGTCGCGGGGTGTAGTCACGGCTGGCCGGGCGCGGGCGGGACGGATCGAACGCGATGCCTTGTTCGGTGACCGTGGGCAGGGACGGCCGCGACTCACCCTCGGCAGGCAGGAACAGCTTCACGTGGTCGTCGAACGAGGCGGAGACGAAATCGGCCAGATCACCCGTGAGCGTGACGCGCAGCAGGCGGGGCGATACGTGCGCCAGCCGCTTCACGGTCAGCTCGCGCATCTTCAGGGGGTGCCGGACGCGCCGGATTTCAGGGGAAACAGGGGACATGGAAACCTCGCTGGTCACGGCATGGCCGCACCGATATAATGGATCGAACTCATAGTGATCTTACTCAATACTTTTCCATGTCCACCACTCGCAAGTCAACCACCGTCGAACTGGCAGACGCCTTCCTGGCCCTGCATCACTTGGTGCGCAAGCGCGTCGACGCCGCCATGACGGCGGCCGGGCTGTCGCTTTCACAATCGAAACTGCTGGCGCTGGTCGCGCGGCTGGCGCCCTGCCGCCCCAGCGACATCGCCACGCAGATGGGTTACGCCCCACGCACGGTCACCACGGCGCTGGATGCGCTGGAAGAAAACGGCTGGATCGAGCGCGCGCCGCACCCCACCGACCGCCGCGCGCAGTTGGTCGTCATCACCGACGCCGGCCAGGCCAAGCTAGACGAAGTGCAAGGACCCAAACGTCAGGCGGTGGAACAACTGTTCGGCGTGCTGAGTGCTGACGAACAGAAGCAACTGCGCGAACTCATGGATCGCGTTCGCGAACGCGCCGACGACTGAGCTCCGCTGCGCACAAAGAAAAAGAGGGCGGCGAGTCGCCGCCCTCTCGGGTAAAACACGCGATGAATCGTGGAAAAGGTGATTACGCCGCCTGACTTTGGACCGGCGTCGCATTCGCCGCGACGGATTCGCCGATCTCAACGCGACGCAGCTTGTATGCCTCGGGGATCTCGCGCTTGAGGTCGACCACCAGCAAGCCGTTCTCCATGCGCGCGCCCGTCACCAGCATATGGTCAGCCAGCTCGAAACGGCGATTGAACGGGCGGTTGGCAATGCCACGATGCAGCACTTCGCCTTCCTGCTCGCCCTTGCGCTCGCCGGTAACGGTGAGCATGTTGCCCTGCACGGTGATGTTGATGTCTTCGCGGCTAAAGCCAGCCACCGCCATGGTGATCCGGTACTTGTCTTCGCTCAGCTTCACGGAATCAAACGGGGGCCAGTTGTCGTTCGTCTGCGTGCGGGTAGCCGCCTCAAGCAGATCAAACACGCGGTCATAGCCGATGCTGGAACGGTGCAGCGGCGAGAAATCAAGAACAGTACGCATAACCATATTCTCCAATGAGCAACAGGTAGACGCCGCGCAACATGCAGCGGCGCACCGGCCCCGAAGCGACCGGTGACAGGGAGATGTGGCTGCGACACTTCGATTCAAGCGGCCTGTTTCAGCCGTCGTTTAGCCATCCAAGTAAAAGACAACCAACCCTTGAAATACCCTGGCCGGTCCTCATGGTGGCCACTCGTGCGAGATCAAGGGCTGGCTGACCTGCCTTCTCGCAACCTATCCGCTACGACGGATCGGTGTCGTAACGCGTGATGCTCACGGGCAACTTCACCCAGGCGTGCCGACGGTGTTCATAGACCGAGTCTTCCGGTGGCGGGAATGTGGGATCGGCAAATGCGCCTACCGCGACGGACACGCGTTCTTCCACGCCTTCTTCCGTGTGAAAAACAGTGCTGCCACAGACGGGACAGAAGCGGAAACGGAACTGCGATCCATGATCGCCCGTGCGCACGAACTCTGTCGCCTTGCCGGTAACCGTGTACGGCGCGGCATAACCGGCCAGCGCGGCGAACACGCTGCCCGTGCGTTGTTGGCATGCAAGGCAATGGCAGACGCCAACGCCAAGGGGTTCACCTTGCACTTCGATCCGCAACTGACCGCAATAACAGGATGCTGTTCTGCTGGACATGCCAACCTCCGTGGAGATGCTGATCGTCAGGACACGCCGGACCCCGCGGGCCCATCCACCAAGCGACGGACGCGTACAGCATCCTCCGGCGTCGCCGGACTGTAGACCACCATGCTGAGCCCCGGCTGGTCGCTCACTGCGAACACCGAGTAGTCCAATGCAACAGGGCCCACCACCGGGTGGCGCATGTGCTTGGTGCCTTCGCCGTAAGCGCGCACGTCGTGGTCGCCCCACATGTCAGCAAACTCGGGGCTTTGTTCGCACATCTCCGCGACGAAGGCTTCCACGTCTCTCGATGCGCCGATGCGAGCGATCTCCGCGCGAAAGGCCGCGACGATGGCCCGTGCGTCACTCTCCCACTCTGTCATGCGCTCGCGCACTTGGGGGTTGCCAAAGATCAGCCGCAGCGAATTACGCTGCTCCGGTGGAAAGGCGGCGTAATCGCCAAGCACTTGGGTGGCGGCATGGTTCCACGCCACGATGTCCCAACGCACCGTGCGCACGAACGCCGGGCTGTACGTCATGGCATCGAGCACCCGTTGCAGGCGCGGCGTCACGCCGTGGGGTGCCTCGTACTGCACCTGTGGCGGGCGATGTTGGGCCAACAGGAAGAGGTGCTCGCGTTCGACCGGATTCAACGCCAGTGCGCGCGCCAGGCGATCAAGCACGTCAGCGGACGGCGAACCGCCACGCCCTTGTTCAAGCCACGTGTACCAGGTCGCGCTGACGTTGGCGCGTTGCGCCACTTCCTCACGCCGCAAGCCGGGCGTGCGTCGGCGCGACGAGGAAAACCCGTAAGTCACCGGATCAAGCCGCGCGCGACGATCCCTGAGGAAGATCCCCAGCGGATTCTCGTCGGTACCCACCATGCTCAGCCTGTCAGTCGCCATACCGGTATAACGTCACGGCTTCATCGCCGATGCGCCCTGCGCCGATCATCCAAGTCGGTTGATTCACTCAGGGACTTTATCATGCGTGTATTCGTTACTGGCGCCACGGGCTTTGTGGGTTCCGCCGTCGTTCGTGAACTGCTGGATGCCGGGCACCACGTGGTGGGGCTGGTCCGTTCCGATGCCTCCGCCAGCGCGCTTGCCGCCACCGGTGCCGAGGTGCACCGCGGATCATTGGAAGACCTGGAAAGCCTGCACCGTGGCGTCGCCATGGCGGACGGCGTAATCCACACCGCCTTCATCCACGACTTCACCCAGTTCGAGAAAAGCTGCGAGGTCGAGCGCGTGGCGCTTGGCGCCATCGGCGACGCCTTGGCCGGTTCGAACCGTCCATTGGTGGTCACATCCGGCACGGGTCTGCTCGCATCGGGGCGCCTGGCCACGGAGGACGACGCCAACACCTCCACCTTTCCGCGCATCGTCTCGGAGAAAACCACCGAAGCGCTGGCCGCGCGCGGCATCAACGCGTCCGTGCTGCGCCTGCCACCTACGGTGCACGGCAACGGTGATCACGGCTTCGTGCCCATCCTGATCAATCTGGCACGGGAGAAGGGCGAGTCGGCCTATGTGGGCAACGGTGACAACCGCTGGCCCGCCGTGCATCGGCTGGATGCGGCACGCCTGTATCGCCTTGCGCTGGAGAAGAGCACGGGTGGGGAGCGTTATCACGCTGTGGCTGAGGAAGGCGTGCCATTCCGCGACATCGCCACCCTCATCGGCCGCCACCTCGACCTTCCCGTGGTCAGCAAGACGCCGGAAGAAGCCGCGGCGCATTTCGGTTGGTTCGCGCACTTCACGCAGATCGACAATCACGTGTCGAGCGCGAGGACTCGCGCGCAACTAGATTGGCAGCCGCAACAAGTCGAGCTGATCGACGACCTCGGCCTGGGTCATTACTTCAACCAGTGAACCGTTCGCGCCATCCGTTCCGAATGATCGGATGGCGCGAAAACCTCAGCGCCTAACCGCCAGTACGCCATCCAGTGCCAACTGCGCCTTGAAGCCAGCCTTCTCCAGCCGCTTCTCAACTTCGCGCGGTACATCGCGGTCACTGGTGAGCTTGTTCGGGCTGCCCGTGTAATGAAACATCCGGCCACCACGCCGGAGTACGCGGGCCAACTGATCGTAAAAGGCCTGCGCATAGAGTTCGCCCGCAATGCCAAAGCGCGGCGGGTCATGCAGCAGCGCATCGACTGACGCGTCCGCGATCTGCACGATCGCCTGCGACACGTCCGCATGGGTGAGCTGCAAACGCCCTCCGCTTGATGGTGCATCCGGATCGGGCGACCAGGGATTGAGCGTGCGCAACCACAGCACATCGGGGTTCTTCTCAAACGACTGGATGCGGGCCACGCCTGCCTCCAGGCAACACGCTGCGAAATAACCGAGCCCACCGCACGTATCGAGCACCACCTTGCCGCGCGGCTCGACCAAGGCCACCTTGCGGCGAGCATCATCGACCGGCGACTCCTTCGAGGTGGGCAGCATCTTGATGCCGTCGATCTCGAACGTCGGCGCGCCCCACTCGGTCGGCACCAGCTTGATCAGCGAGCCCGAAAAGCAGGACACCGAGGAAAAGTCGTCGCCATCCCAGTAAAAGATCGTGCGGTCTTTCAGCTTGCCGGGATACGGGTAGTGCTCTCCATTCCACGTCCAGCGATCCACCTGCAACGTCGCGACGCCGCTCGAACGCCCTAGATCCATCGAACCGGTCCATTCGGCGTTGCCTGCATCCCGCGCGGCGATCAACGCCTCGCCGTTAGGGCGCGTAAGCAGGGGGCCGGAGTAATGCGTCACGTCTTTGCTTCCATCGGGATCATCACCGCCAGTTTATCGGGATGTCGCCCGTATGGCCCGAAGCGCCGATTCATTGCAGAAAATTTACGCAAACCTGCCTTTTTCTGCGTAGCGCCTTTACTCCACCCGACCGGATCATGAGCCCATCCGCCCTCCGCGGCGACGACAGGCACTACCGTGAGCATTGTCATCATCCAGGGACCCCACGCTGACTGTCCTGCCAGCGGCGTACTTCCCGACAAGCTCCAGCAACTCGCGGCCACGGCCGGCCGCTCGCTGGAGCTGGTGTGCTGCAACGGACTCAACGACTTTGTCAGTTGTGTGCGTTCCATGAAGCGCCGCGCCTCGGAATTCATGCTGCTGGACCCAGGTGACCTCGGGCCACAAGCGACGGCACATCCGGAGGCCGGCCTGAGCGATGCACTGGACGAAGCCGGCACGCCCTATGTTGAGGTCCACGAAGACGCCAGCACCGAGCTTGGCCTGCCGCCGGGCTTGCACAACGCGCCAGTCGCCACCGTCATCATCAACGGCGACCTCGGCAGCAGCTACCGAATCGGTTTGGGCATTGCCCTTCGGCAATTGGGCACCGTGGCAGTAGCGGCCCGCGCGGCCTGATAGGCGACGGTGCCGAGGCGTTTTCATGACCTCGCACGTCATTGAGAAGTACACGGCACGCGCCTTAGCTTCTTTCACGGCACCTCTTGCCGTGGAGAACACACATGCTGAGGCGAGATTTCCTGATCCACTCTGGACTGCTGGCAGCCGCCGCCGCACTGCAACCCTTGTATGCGCAGGACGACACCTCGCGCTTCCGGGCATTCACCAGCAGCGAATTCCACGCTGCACGGCAATTCGTGCAGGTAGGTCCCGATAAAGTGGCCTTCGTCGAGCAAGGCGCTGGCGACGTTGCACTCTTTCTCCACGGTTACCCGCTGAACGGCTTCCAGTGGCGTGGATCCATGGCCCGGCTAGCGTCGATACGTCGCTGCATCGCGCCCGACTTGCGTGGCCTGGGCTACACCGACGCACCCGCCGATGCCGACCTGTCGCCGCACGCGCAAGCAGCGATGATCATCGCGTTACTGGACAAGCTTGGCGTGCGCGATGTGGACCTTATATCCAACGACAGCGCCACCGGCATCGCGCAGTTGATCATCGCCTCACATCCCCAGCGGGTGCGCAGCTGGCTGGCCACCAATGGCGACGTGCAAACCAACAGCCCGCCCGCAGCGCTGCTGCCATTCCTGGAGAAAGCGCGACGCAATGAAGTGCCCGCCTGGTTTGAGCACCACCTCACCGACAACCATTTCGCACGCTCGCATGACGGCATTGGCAATGCCTATCACGACCCTGACCGCGTCCTCACACACGACGTCATCGAGACGTACTTCCGCCCCTTGGTAAGTTCTCCCAAACGACGTCAGCAGGGCCAGCAGTACGGCCTGGCGATGTTCCCCAACCCGCTGCCCGCGATAGAGCCCGCGCTACGTCAGTTCCAGCGCCCCGTGCGCATGGTGTGGGCGCGCGACAACGAACTGTTCCCGGATCGCTGGGCACACTGGCTCGACCAGACGTTCCCGCATTCGCGCGGCATCCGCTTCGTGGACGATGCGCAGCTGTTCTTTCCCGAAGAACAGCCGGAACTCATGGCCGGGGAAGCGCTGGCGCTATGGCGGTTTGAGTAGATCAGCCCGTGCGCTCGGCCATATGCTTCACCATCGGCACGCAAGTGAGGCTCACACCGAGAGACGATTGGTACGTGCTTAGAGTGTCGCCCTGAAATCCCAGCGCCCGATAGAAGGGCGCCGCATTCAAGGTGGACTCCAATTGAATGCTGTCAAGGCCGACATCTAGCGCCAGGCTCTCCATCTGGGCCATCAAGGCACGACCTATCCCGCGCCCCATATAGCCCGACAGGACGAACACGGCGTCGATCTTTCCCGTCACCAGATCAATCATCGCCGTGCCGACTAAGTGCCCATCCGCTACGGCGACGTAGAAATGATCGGCCACCCGTTGCGCGAAGGATGGCGACATGATGCCGGATGTCCAGATATCCAGATCCGCCTCAGGATAGTGTCCACCGCACTGCGCGAGGATCGCGTCACGACGAATCGCGAAGCATGCCGGCGCATCATCAAGCGTCGCCTTCCTGATATGCACGAACCCACCTCCCGTCCGAACTGACCAGCCATGCCAAGCGTATAGCAAGCCCGTTCCTTCACGGGGGTCGATGTTACGCCGCAACCAAACGCCGCTCGATGATCATCTCGCCCTGAGGTGTTCGGCCGATCGGTTGGAAACCGACGCGTGCGAGCAGGCGTTGCCCGCCACGGCCCTCAATCTTGCGGTTCTCGATGGTGGCGATCAGGCGCTGTGGTGCACCGGGTTCACCAGCAAGTGCTTCGAAGCCTTCGATCATTTGACGCATCAAGCGAACGTTGAACCCGGGATGGCGGTTCGATGCACCAATGTAGATTCGCACGAAGCCATAGCAACGCTGCCGCTCGTCCAGAGCGATTGCCACGGTGCAGATGCCGCCTACTTCGCCACTCGACACATCGTCGAGCACGCACGCAACCTCCCACGAGCGACGCCAGGCTTCATCGGGATGGTCCAGTGCGCCCTCGCGCAACCAGAACGCCATGAGCTGGCGGCGAAGCTCGTTGGTGATGTTGCCGAATACCCAGCGAACCGTGAATCGGTCACGCGTTTTCAATGTTCTTTCGTTTGTCTCTGCCATGCAGTCACCTTGCGCATGAAACCCAATCGCGCCGACGGGAAGGTCGTGAGACGAAGGCCGGATGCATGACGCACGGAACACGTCATGCACCCGGCCTTCGCTTTACTGCCGCTTAGAAGTGCTTGGTAAAGCCCACGCTCAGCGCGTTGTCGTTGAGATGGCTGGAGAACTGCCCCTGATAGTCCAGGTACAGACTCCACGACGCGCCCTCCTGTGCCGTGATACGCGCGCCCACTGTGGTCATGCCACGCCCCATCGCATCGCCCTGCAGGGCGAACTCCGTACCGTCCTGGCTGAGCACGTGCACCACCGGACCATTGCCGTTGCGCGTGTCATAGCGATAGCCCAGGTCGAACTGCGGCACGTAGCTGACACCACCCGCCGTGAACGGCCGGGTGAATGACACTGCCGCGTACGGCTGCGTGGTGTTGTAGGTGCTTTGCTGCCCATGCACGCCGAAGCTGGACGCCAGCGGACTGGTGCCGGTCACGATCTCATTGAAACTATCCAGGCTCTGGTGCTGGTACAGCGCGCCCACGGCCGGCGTGATCTGCCACTGCGCCGCCGATATCGGCCATGCGACCTGCAACGCGGCCGCCGTGGTGCTGCCATCCGGGCTGGAAGCTGCGCGGCCGGCGCCGCTCTGGCGATACAACTGGTAGCTGCCATGCGACTGGTCGAGCATGGCTGACACCACTACCGGGCCGGCGTTGGCGAACGCGTAAACGCCGCCATGCACGTTGTCGATGTGGCCATAGCCGCCGTTGCCATCATTGCCGTTGATGCGGTCCACGCCCGCCTCCAGGCCTACGTGCACCCACTCACCCACGGCCATATCGGCACCGCCCTGCAGGCCGAAGGTGGTGCTGTTTAGGCCATTGCTGCCGGTCAACTCGTTGCTGCTGCCGCTGTACTGCACCCACACGCCGTTGTTGCACGCGGAGGTCACCGTGTTTGCATGCGCCGCGCTACCGTTCGCGCAGCCCGCCTCACCCGGACGCAAGGTGGCGTCGAGCACCGTCGTCATCGACTGCTGGCCGATCAGGTTGGCCGTGCGCATGAAATTGGCGTAGAACCCACTGTCATGCGGCGCCACCACGACCGGCGTCGTGGGCGCGGTCGGCGTTAGCGACGTGAGCGTCAGGTTCGCCTGCGTCGACGTGTACGTCACCGTCGGTGACAACGCCGTCGGCACAGAGCCACTGGATGTGGTGCTGGCGAACGTGCCGGTCAGCGCATTGGCCTGCACCAGCGTGTATGTCGCGCTGTTGTAGGTACCTGGTGCGTAGATCAGGCTCAACGTGCCGCCCAGCGCCGCGTTGCCCTTCACCAGCAGCTGCGATGCTTCGGTCGGCGTCACATCGATCTGCAGCGTGGCATTGGCGTTCTGCGTGTAGTTGCCGTTGATGGTGAGCACACCCACCGAACCGCCCGGCCACACCGTGCCATCACTGACCACGTTGCCGTTGATCGTGCCGTGGCCGCGCAGCGTGCCGCTGGCGTCGACGCCCACGTTGCCCTGCACCGAGGCCGAGGTATGCGACGCATCGCCGACCTCCAGCGTACCGGCATTCACCGACGTACCACCTGTATAGGTGTTGACGCCATTCAACACCAGCATGCCGGTGCCAACCTGCGAGACGCTGCCGGTACCGCTGATCACCGCGTTATAGGTCACCGCATCGGCACGATTGAAGGCCATCGCACCGCCGTTCACCACATTGCCGTTCACCATGCCGGTGGTGCCATCACTGCTCACCTGCAGCATGCCGCCAGTAATCGTCGTGGCGCCGGTGTAGGTGTTGTTGCCCGTCAGCACAAGCGTGCCGCTGCCCGTCTTGGTCAACGAGCCATTGCCGCTGATCACGCCGTTGTACACGCCGTTGCTCGCCTGGTCGAAGGTGAGGTTGGCGCTGGCGCCAGTCACCGGCGCAAACGTTACGTTGCCGACGATGCTGGTGTTGTTGCCCACCAGCGTGCCACCCGTGATCGTCCACGACTGGCTCGCGTTGCCGTTACCCGCCAGCGTCCAGGTGCTGGTGCCGGCCTTGGCGAAATGATTGAAGCCCTGGAATGCAGCACTGCTGCTTACCGCGCCCGTCGTACCCAGGTTGAAGCTCGCGTTGGTGCTGCCACCCAGCGTGAGCGTATCGCCGCCGTTGGTGCGGCCGCTGGTGCTCACCACGTTACCCTTGAAGATCGCGCCCGCTTCGATGATGAGGTTGTTGCCACCGCCACTGAAGTTGACCGCGTCCGCCTGCATGCCATCGGCACCCACACCGCCAGCGATGGTGCCTGCGTTATCCACGGTCGAACCACCCGTCGACACCACACCGACGCCACCTGCCGCGTGGCCCGCGCTCGGGGCGCTGACTCCACTGACCAGCACCGGCGGAGTGAAGGGGCTGGAACCAGTAGCACCGCCGTTGCCGCCGTTGATCGTGCCGGTGCTGGCATTGGTCAAGGTGAAACCCGAGCCGCTGACGCCGGCACCGCCGGCACCGCCTGCGCCCGCCGTTGCGGTCGAGCCCGTCGTGTACTTGGTCGAGCCGCCGACGCCACCGTTACCGCCCTTGATGGAACCGGTATTGGTTGCGGTGAAGCCGGTGCCACTGACACCTGAGCCACCAGCACCGGCCGCGCCACCACTACCCATGAGGGTGCCGCCGGAATACTTGGCCGCACCCGAGCCACCCTGGCCGCCCATGCCGGCAACGATCGAACCCGTGTTGGATAGTGTGAAACCCGAACCGCTGACACCCGAGCCACCGACTCCGCCCGCACCGCCCTGACCTTGTAGGCCAGCCTGTCCGGCGGTGGCCGCCCGATAGTGCTGCGCGGCCGCCGCCTGGCCACCCTGCCCACCCTGACCACCATCGCCAGCCGTCACGGTGCCCTTGTTGATCAGCGTGAAGCCGCTACCGGTGACACCCGCACCGCCCGCGCCACCAGCACCGCCAATGCCACCGTTGCCGCCACGGCCGTTAGTGCCGTACGAGACGCCACCCATGCCAGCGTTGCCACCCTGGCCAGCCGAGCTGCCTTGACCGCCGGTGATGGTGCCGCTGCCGTTGTTGACGAGATGGAAGCCCAAGCCACTCACGCCGGCACCGCCGGTACCACCTGCGCCACCTGCGCCACCTACGCCACCGTTGCCGCCGGCTGCCGCCGTGCCGTAGGAGGAATCGCCTCCCTGGGAACTGCTGCCGCCAGCGCCGCCGACGCTTCCGCCGCCGCCATGGATGGCGCCACTGTTACCTACAGAGAAATTGCTACCGCTGATGCCCGCACCACCCGCGCCACCGACACCACCCGCACCGCCTTGGCCAGCCATCCCCGGAGTGCCGGAGCCCGTGTTGCCACCCAAGGAGGACTGAATGCCACCCTGGCCACCGGCACCACCGAAACCGCCGTTGATCTGGCCGGTGTTACTGACAGTGAACTCGTAGCCGGTCACGGCATCGCCACCGGTGCCGCCTGTGCCGCCCGTGCCACCGTTGCCTCCGTTAGCAGCGGCGCCATTCAACGAGCCGCCACCGAACCCGCCCGTACCGCCCATGCCACCGGCGCCACCCGTGCCACCCGCCAGCAAGTTGCTGTTGGTCACCTGGAAGTTGCTGCCCGTCATCGCAGAGCCACCGGCGCCGCCGGTACCGCCCATGCCGCCGACGCCGCCCGCACCGGCAATACCGCCCGACGTTACGCGGTTGACGATTGTGTCGCCGCCATAGCCGCCCTGGCCGCCAGCGCCACCCTGACCACCATTGCCGCCCTGCACGGAGCCGGTGTTGGTGACAGCCATATTGCTGCCGCTGACGCCCGCACCACCCTGGCCACCATGGCCACCCTGACCACCGGAACCACCCAGGCCGCCGTTGAAAGAGTCCGTCAGTACGGTTGCGAAGGATCCAGCCCCGGCGTAATTACCCGTAGCTCCCGCGCCACCCTGGCCGCCGTTACCGCCCTGACCGCCATATACCGTCCCGGCATTGATCACCGTTCCATGGTCGCCAATAACGCCGGCACCGCCCACACCGCCTGCGCCGCCCACGCCGCCATTGCCCGCCCCGGCCACCGTGGCGTAGCCCGTGGCCCCGGTGGAGGTGCTGGTCATCGCATTGCCGACGCCACCAACACCGCCCTGGCCACCATGGCCACCGTTGCCGGCCAAGCCACCCTTGACGGTGCCGTCATTGCTCAGGGTGAAGCTCGATCCGGAAAGGGCATTGCCGCCGTTGCCACCGGCGCCACCGGTACCGCCAAAGCCGCCCGCACCACCGGTGCCGCCCCACGACATGCCGCCGCTAGTACCGTTGCCGCCATAGCCACCGAGGCTGCCGGTACCGCCCGTGATGGATGCGCCCTGGTTATTGGTCACGGTGAAACCTGCACCGATGCCGCCGCCGGCAATAGCATCGCCGCCGTTGCCACCGGCACCGCCTGTACCACCCGCACCACCCATGCCGCCGTTACCCGGCGCGGCGACGCTGTAGTTACCGCCGGCGAAACCGCCGTTGCCGCCGTTACCGCCAAAGCCACCCACGCCACCATTGATGCCCAGGCTGTTGGTCAGCGTGAAGCCATTACCCGTCACCGCTGCACCGCCGACACCACCCTGGCCGCCCGTGCCGCCGACACCTCCATTCGCTGCTGGCGAACTGCTGCCCGAGCCACTGCCCGTGGCGCCGTTGCCGCCATTACCGCCAAAGCCGCCGGTACCACCGGTGATCTGCGCATTGTTGGTCAGCGTGAATCCGTAACCGGTCACCGCCGTGCCGCCGCCCATGCCCATAGAGCCATTGCCGGCTGCCGTGCTGCCGTAACCGAACGCGCCGCCCGCGCCGTTGGCGCCCTGCGTCCCCGTCACATGCAGGTAGGCGCCGCCGGCGCCCACCACCATGGTGGTGTGGTTGTTCAGCGTGAACTCGCCGTTGAACACGCTGGTGTTGCCCGCCAGATCCAGATCGCCGCCGCTTACCAGCCAGTTGCCCGAAACTTGGGACGGCCCGGTCAGCGTCCACGTGCTGGCGCCGGACTTCACGAAATTGGCAAAACCGATGTACTGGCCGGGAGCCAAGGCATTGGGGTCACTCAGCGAACCAGTGAGCGTGGCATTGGTGTCACCGCCCAGTTCAAGCGTGTCGCCACCGTTGAGCGTGCCGCTGGTGCTGACTACCCTGTCCTCGATGGCCGAATTGCCCAGAAGCACAAGACGGTTGCCACCACCCGAAAGATCGATCGCATCGGCCGGCGTGACGCCATCAGCGCTTTTACCGCCAAAGACAAAGCCGTTGTTGGTGATGGTGGAGCCGCCGGTGGAGACCACCCCTACACCGCCCGCACCCGCCAGGCCGTTCATGCTGGCACCGAAGGAGCCGCCACCGGTGCCGTGGGCGGATACACCCGCCGCACCGGCTGCGCCACCGATACCGGCTGCGCCACCGTTGCCACCCGTGATGGTGCCGCTGTTGACCAGGGTGAAGTTGCTGCCGGTCACGCCGTCGCCACCGGCGCCGCCGTTAGCACCAGCACCACCTGGACCGCCGTTGCCGGCGACATTGAACGTTGCAAAACCACCCGCGCCGCCGGTTCCGCCGTTCCCGCCCGCGCCGCCGTTGCCGCCCGTGATCGAGCCGCTGTTGGTCAACTCAAAGCCGTTGCCAGTCACACCAGCGCCACCGGCGCCACCGCCGCTGGCTGCACCAGCGGCGCCGCCATTGCCAGTGCTGGCGGCATATTGCGTACCACCGCCCGCACCGCCCTGGCCACCGTTGCCGCCCTGACCGCCGTTGCCGGCGGTGATGGAGCCGCTGTTGGTCAGCTGAAAATTGTTGCCGATGACGCCGTAACCGCCTTGGCCGCCTATGCCACCGTTGCCGCCGGCGCCACCATTGCCACCGACCGTGTTCCAACCCACGCCGCCATTACCACCCGCGCCACCGTTGCCGCCGGCACCGCCGTTACCAGCGGTGATCGAACCGTTATTGACGATGCTGGCATTGATGCCGGCCCAGACGCCCGCGCCACCGGCGCCCCCGATACCGCCGGCGCCGCCCGCAGCACCGTTGCCCCCAACAAAGTTGAAGCCACCGGTGTTACCCGAACCGCCGACACCGCCACTACCACCCGCACCGCCGTTGCCGGCCTGGAGGCTGCCCCCGTTAGTCAGGGTGAAACCCGTTCCCTGCACACCCGCACCGCCGTTGCCGCCATTGCCTGACGCGCCACCCGCGTAGCCGACCGCTGAATAGCCCGTCGCCGCAGTGCCGCCGTTGCCACCATTACCGCCATTGCCGCCACTGCCTCCGAACATCGCGCCGCGGCTGGTCAAGGTGAAACCCGCGCCACTTACTGCGGCACTGCCGTCGGTGCCAGCCACGCCCTGGCCACCCGGCGCGTTGCTGCTGTTATTGCCGGCTTGGCCAGCCACCCCCGAATAGCCCGAGGTGAGGGAAGCCGCATCACCCGTATCCACCGTGGCGTTGTTGAGCACCAGGCCCTGCAGGAAATGGTTGGCCGGGCCGTTGAAGGTGATCGCGCCAGCGCCCGTCACGGTAAGCGCGCTATTGGCAATCACCGAGCCGTTGGTGAGCGACGTGCCGTTGAGCAGCACGTCGCTGCCGACCTGGATGGTTGTGGGCTGGTTGATCACCGGCAGGCCATCGGCCGTGATGGTGTTGCCCGATGCCAGCGCGATGATGATGGTGCTGCCCGGCTGCGTGTTGGCCTGCGCAATCGCCCAGCTCAAGCTGCCAATCGCATCGCCAATACCGTCATCAGTAGACTGCGTCACAGTGAAGACCGTAGGCGGCAGCGGCACAGCGAACGCCGGCGACGAGGACAACATCAGCGCACCGCCCAGCACCAGCGGCGCCAGCACACCGAGCAGCGCGTTGGCGAGGGGACGCAGCGACAGGCCCGGGGCGCGATCTTCCGCGCTCGCCACGGCGCCACCGTTCGGGCTGTGCGCAAACTCGGAGGCCACCTGCATGACGCCCAAAGCCCGGTTCCATACAAGACGATAGATTCGATTCATGACTTAGGCCCCCTGTTGGCCTGGATGTATTCGCAGTTGTTGGTTGCTACCGCCGTGCACGACCGTGTGCCCTCGGCGGGAAGCTTTTTTTGGAAAAAAAAGGCGGCGCGGTGCGCCGTTACATGACGCGTACGTTGCGTGGATTCAGCGAGGGATCGAGCCAGAAGGTGTCGTTTTCGAAGCGTCGAAAAACGTCCGGCGGCAACACGCTCATGCGTTCGCGCACCGCGATCTTCTTGCGTACTTCGTGCAGGCCCGGCGTGCCCGCGCGCAGATCGAATTCATCGGCCTGGTAGATGATGTTTTCGAAGTCGTGCGCATACGGCGCTTCGCCAATGAAGTCGTAGACGGCGGCGATGGCCTTGGCCGGATCGCTTACCAGCGTCTCGTACTGCAGCAGCATGAGGTTGGCGGTTTCATCGCCGTAGAACGCTTCTTTCAACGCGTTGTACGGCGCGCCCACCATGCCCTCGCCATTGGCCAGGCCTTCGGCACGCGAATACACCGTGCCACCCGCCTGATAATTGAAGATGGACGATGGTTGGAAGGTGTTCTTACGGATCAACTGTTCGATGCTGTCGATGATCCACGACATGTTGCGCACGCAGGCAATGACCTTGCCCTGTGGAAACAGCAACTGGAGATGCCGCATTTTGCTGCACCAGATGCGGTTGGTATCGAAGACGATCTCGGCGGTGTATTCGGGCCCGTAGTACCCGTCGAACAGCCCCTTGAGCAAGCGTTGGCGTTGTGCATCGGTGACGAACACCGCGTACTCGTTGCGACCGCTCAACTCACCCAACAGCGTATTGAAGGTGCCCCCGATGGGGCCGCTCATGCCCGCATAAAAGCGGGGATTCTGGCTCAAAATGGCCGAAAGCAAGGTTGACCCCGACCTTGGCAGGCCCGAGATGAAATGAAACTGGCGATCCATCGTTTCCCCTGTGTGGGCTTACGCCCCATCGGCGCAACCGACGATCAGATTGCGCTCATTTTTGCCAAACACCTATCACCACAATGACATAAAGGAATGCTATGGCCAGCCCTCAGGGAAGGAACATATCTGTACGTTCCATTTCTGAGACGCTGGTGCTAGACGGCGACAGCCGGGGCTCAGCGCAACTCGTATAGGCAGCTGTCCCAGCGGCGCGACATGGCCTCGACCGACGGCGACTGGGAGCCACGGATACTGGCCACCCGGTACATGCCCGGCGACACGCTGAAGAATTGCTTGAATAGGCGGCCCGCATGACTCTCCCCAGAGAGGCCGGACAAGGGCGCCAGCTCGGCGAGCGAGCGGCCGTCGTACGCACGATCATCAAGGCGCGCTCGCAAATGCTGCAGACGACATAGCTGTATGAAGCGCGCCACGCCGCCCTGCGGCTCTAGCAGCCGATACAGGCCGGCGCGCGAGATGCCAGTGAGGCCAACGATGTGCTGCACCGAAAGATCAGCGTCGGTGATATGCGCCTCGATCGCACACCGCACTGCCTCGCGGCGCACGCGCTCCTGTCGATAGAAGTCCGAACGTCCGGGGCCTCCGGCAGGATGGATAGCCAGCGAAAGCAGATCCACCAGCGTGCGCGTCACCACCGCATGTGAGCCAGGCGACAAGTGAGCAGCCTGCTCCACCAGTTCGCGCAGCAGCGACGCGAGCAACGCGCCCTCGCGGCGGCCGATGTGGTGACCATGCAGATCGTCCGTCGCACCGATCGCCGCCAACATGGTTTCCCGCGCCAGACTGACTGTCACCAGTCGCACCGATGCAGCGCCGCTTTCCATCGGCTCGCGGGTATCGAGCACCAGCGTCTCGCCGGGCCGCACCGGTATCGAACGTCCTGCCGGGCCGCCAAGCAGCTCGCCATCCAGAACATGATGCAGTACGAAATGATCGAAGCCATCGCGCACCACTCGGTCACGCCGCTGATGGCGAATGCCACCGTACTCGCGCGAGAACAACAACGTGCGGTCCAGTCGCCAACTACGCACCCGAGCGAAGAAAGGTGTGGGCAGGCGCTCCACATCCGCCCCCGATGCGTAAAGGTCCCGGTACTGGGCAAATGCTTCGTCCGGATCGATGCCGGCGCTGTCAAACGAGAATATCTCGCTCACTCGGCCACCTCTGCCACGACGCGGCGCCAGCCCTGCGATGCCAGCAGCGCTGCCGACACGCCAGCGGCGGCAGCTACCGAACACACCTTGTATAAGGCCAGCGACAAACCATGGCCACCCATACCCAAGCTGTCGCTGACCACCCCGGCCATGTACGGCCCCAGCGCAACGCCGACCAAGGTAATAAAGGTGAGAAACAGGCGCAGCCCGATGTCGCGCACCTGCACGTGCAGCATCAACGGCAGCCCCGCCAGCGCGGCTACCGCCGCCGTGCCGCCAGCCAGTGAAGCAAGCGCGAGCAGCACGCATGCCTCCGTCGCCGATGTAGCAGATGGAATCGCCCACAGCATCGGCACCACCGCCATCAAGGCCACCGCCACGATGGACATGGGCGTGACGTGCCGCGCGCGCTTATCGACCAACAGGCCGGCCAAAAGATGCCCCAGGGGCGACGCCACCAGCAGCGCCAGGCCAAACACCAGCGCCGCCACGGCGGGAGACAACCCCTGCTCGCGATGCAGTATCGATGGCGCCCACGCACCAATGCTCTGCACTACCAGCACGCTCGCGCCCGCGCTGCCCAGATACGCGCAGAACGTGCCCGGCCGCGCGCGGAACGCCGCCAGCATTTCGGCGGCGACCTTCGAAGACGACGGAGACGTCGGTATGCGTTCCCGCCGACAGCAAAGCAGAACCATCAACAGCACGTTGGGTGCTGCCATCACCAGAAACAGCACGCGCCAATGCGCATGTGCAGACGCAGGCATCCAATGCGCCAGCAGCATCAGCGCCGCACCGCCCGCGAGCAGCGCAAGGCCGCGCCCCGCAACCGCCGCCGCGGTGAACACCGCCATTGAGCGCCCACGCTGTGCGGGCGCCGAACACTGCACAATCAAACCCAGCGCCAGCGGCACGAACAACGCCTGCCCAAAGCCGACCAAGGCACGCCCCACCACCAGCACGTCGAATGTGGGAGCGAGGGCAAAGATCAACATGCCCAACACCCACACGCCGATGCACCCGGCGAGCAAGCGCAGTCGGTGCGGAGAGTTCGCCAAGGGCCAGCTCACCAACATGCCCACGACATACAGGAGCACAAAGGCCGGCCCGTCGAGGAAGCCCAACTGCGTGTCGCTCAGACCCAGACTGACCTTGAGCAGAGGCGCCGCCACCGCCGGAAGATGGCGATCAGCGAACGCCGCGCAGTGTCCGAGCGCAAGCAAGCCCACCAGAGAGACGGACATCGCTCTTGAGTTCGAATGAATGTTGGACAGCGGATCCCCCCGGAGCTATCGCCTGCGCCCTGTGCACCGACGACAATCGCTCAGCCCAATGCTTAAGAATGAAGCAAAGTAAGCAAGCGACATGCCAGTCAGCATTACCATGCCGTGACCACTATCTCAGTCACGATGACGCTTTGATCGCTTTACGTGTTGCCGTGAAGCCGCCACGCCGGGTCACTTTGTGACAGCAGGCGACGACCGTCAGCGACACCGCAACTTCCTTCGGTCGCCGCCTCAGCGCTGTGGCCGGGTTTCCGGCATGGTCAGCAGCACCGGCAATACGGCCAGGGCTATCACCGCAATCATGGCCCCGGGCACAGCCGACCAACCGGTCAGCCGGATCAACAACTCGGCAAGGAAGGGCGTAACGCCGCCAAAAATCGCCGTAGCCGCGGTTGCCCCCAGGGCCAAGCCGCTGAGGCGCCCTTCGCCGGGGAATTGCTCCGCCGTCGCCGGTGCACCCACCGCGCTGACGCCACCGGCGACGCAGGCCAGTACCACTGTCGCCAGGATGATCTGCCATCGCGAGCCGTGTGCCATCAGGCTGAACATCGCCAACGGCAGCGCGGCACTCAGCACGGCCAGCCAACCCAATACCGGTTTGCGTCCTACACGATCAGAGAGCGACCCGACCCACGGCGTAATCAGGATCACTGCCACTGCCGCCAGCGTCGACAAGGTGAGGGACTCACTTTCACCCAGCGTACCGGTGGAACTCAGGAACGCCGGCACATAGGTGATACCCACGTAATAGGTGATCGATCCCAGTGCGGAGATCGCAAAGGTGCGCCAGATAGCAATGCGGTGATAGGCCAGCGTGTCGCGCACCGGCGTCCGGGGCACACTACCGCGCGCCTGCTGGCGCTCGAAATCCGGTGACTCCTGCATGGCTGAGCGCGCGATCCAGACACTGCCGGCCAAAGTCGCACCAACGAAGAACGGTATGCGCCACGCCCATGCGTCGAGATCATCCCGGCTCGACAAAGCCACCGTCACCGCCGACACACCCACCGCCAACAAGGCACCGATCTCGCTGGCCGCCGAGGCCAGCGAGGTCACCAGTCCGCGATGCCGCTTCTCCGAGCCTTCGAGCAGATAAGCGACCACGCCGGTGTATTCGCCACCGACGGAGAACGCCATCAGGCAGCGCAGCAGCAACAACAGATAACCCGCGACCACGCCCATGTGACGATAGTCGGGCAGCAGTGCGGTGATCAGCATCGCCACCGTCATCAACGCCATCGACAACAACAACGTAGGCCGCCGGCCCAAGCGGTCGCCAATCACACCAAACACCAGCGCGCCCAGCGGGCGCATCGCATACGAAATGGCAAAACCCGCCAGCGTGGCGAGTAGCGAATGATCGCCACCACCGAAGAACACCCGCGACAACACCGTGGCGAAATACAGGTAGAGCGTGAAGTCGTACCACTCCACCACCGTGGAGAGCGCGGCAATGACCATCGAGGCCCGCGTAATGGGTGACCCGCCCTGCTCCGTACTCGTCATTGGCGTCCTCCCTCTAGCGTCGTCATGTTCCCTGCGGCGCTCGTGGGAATCGCACCGAGTGCTCTCGATCACGCGGCATGTTTCCGCCCATGCACCATAACAGCAGGCACCCGCCGCTCGCGCAACAGGTGCCTGCGATAACAGCACAACGCCTCGTGGTTTACGCCGCCAGCTTCTGCGCTGCGATTAACGTGACAAGCAGCCTTACGCGCTGACCAAGGGTTGCCCACCCTGTACAACGCGATCCAGCCATTGTGCGTAGGCGTCCTCGGCACCGACCTGCCGGCGCGCGTGCTCCAGCGCATCGTTCATGCCGAAGGCTTTCCAGGCGACAGGCGCCAGTCGCGCCAGCAGTGGCTGATCGCGTTCCACGTCCCTGATCAGGGCGAGCGTACGCTCGCGGAATTCCTCCAGCACCGGCGAACCGTAGTGCGCCGCATTCGACAGGATCGCCAGATAGGCCATGCGCGGCACTACCCATGATGGCCACTGCAACGACATGCGCAACCACCATTCGAGCATGTTGCGCTCGCCCCAAAGACCGTCCTTGGGTACCAGCCCATTCGCCACCAGCGATAGCATTAGGCTCTGGGAGAGTCCGGTGAGATAGACGTCCATCGCCTCGACCGAGGGGCGCGCATACCAGGTATCCCACGGCGTTTCGCGCAGCTCGCCCAATGTGGCCAGTAACCGCTGTTCCAGTGCAAGCACGCCCTGCCCCAGCTCGTCGGCGGGAACATCGATCTGTTCGCGGGCGATCCAGTCGTTCTTCTCGGCGGACCAGACATGGCAGGCGACGCGCCAACGTCCTTCGCTGTCGTCGATGCTGCCGCACACGATGATGTCGCCACGCGACTTGAACGCCTCGATGGTCGCGTCGTCATCATCCGACGCACCGAACAGTACCGGCCCGCCACCGCGCACCACGGGGATCACCGCTTGCCCTTCGTGCCCGGTCCAAACATGCACGGACTCAGCGAAATACAGCGGCAAGGCGCGGCTCAGCCGGCCAATGGCGTTCTCGCGCTCCTGCTGCGCCGCTTCACCGCCGGTCAGCTTTTTACTCAGGCACAGAAACAGGACCTTCTTCGCCGTCTCGCTCTTGGGCGCGAACAACCATGGCGGATTGCGCAGGCCATACGCCCAGATCGGCCCGCTGTAGGGAACGCCTGCGATATCCATCGCCTGCTCGACGATGGGCGTGGGCTTGGCTTCCTGCGTGCGACGCTGCTGGAATTCTGCCGAAAAGCGATCCAGGTATTGCTTGAACGGCGGCAGGTCCAACGCGTAGAGCTTCGAAAGCAGCGCTTCACCTTCGTCCAGACGGTCAAGCTGCAGATACGCCTGCACCAGGTTCATGCCTGCACGCGGGTCGTGCCGCTGAAAATCCAGCACTGGCGCGATCAGCTCGACCATCAGCGGCACCTGGCCATGATTGCCGAGGTCGCCGGAGACCATCATCAACGACTCAGCATCGAGTGTGGTCGTCGCCAGCACCTGCTCGTAGAGAGTGCGCGCATCGGCCACGTCGCCGTGTTCGAGATGGCCGCGCGCCAGCCACAGTTGCGCGCGCCAACTGCCGGGCAGTGCGGCCACACGCTGCAATGCACTGGCATAGGCTTCGTCGCCGCCGCGATCCTTGTGGATGCCGGCCCACCACATCAGGCCGTTGTCGAGATTGGGTTCGCGCTCGATCGCCTTCCACAACGTGGCTTCGGCCTTCTCGTGTTCGCCACGCTCGGCTTCCACTTTCGCGAGATTGGTGAGCAGCGTGCCGGTTTCGCCGACCTTCTGCATCGTCTCGCGCAGTATCGCTTCGGCATCGTCCAGCCGGCCGAGCTTGAGCATGACGATGGCGCGCATGGTGCCACTGCGCTCGGGAATGGGATCGATCGTCAGCAAACGCGCGGACGCTGCCTTGACCTCGTCAAACATGCCGTCGTTGATCCCGTTGAGGATCAACGAGTACAGGGCATCTGGCTGATCCCAGCTCGACTTGAGCTGGGGAAGGAACAGCTTGTCGCGCCAGTCGGCGCGGGTGATCTTCATCTCGCGGCCGTAGGCGTCGTAGACCGTGATGAGTTCCTGCTCATCCGGCGGCGGCGCGGTTGGGGCTTGTGCCGGCGCGGCAGCCGGGTCGGTCTTCTTGCCCGAAAAGCGGTCCATGATGCGCTTGAACATCCGTGTTTCCTTGCGTGGATTCAGGTGCGCAGTATGCCGTCCCGCTGCGGAACCTTGCATGACACGCGTAACGGCGCGCTCGTCGATCCTCGGCGGGCGCGCCGCACCTCTCAGGCCGCAGAAGCCTGCAAGGCCAATGCATCCAGCGCGACCAGTACATCGTCGGGGAGCACCAACGCCGCCTGCATGTTTTCGCGCAGGTGGGCGACTGACGACGTACCCGGAATCAGCAGGATGTTGGGCGCGCGATGGAGCAGCCACGCCAGCGCGACCTGCATCGGTGTCGCGCCCAGCGACGCGGCGATATCCGACAGGCCCGACGACTGGATCGGCGTGAAGCCGCCCAACGGGAAGAACGGCACATAGGCAATGCCCTGGACCGCGAGCTCCTCGACCAGCGCATCGTCGGCGCGATGCACCAGGTTGTAGTGGTTCTGCACGCAGACGATCTCGGTGATGCGCTGTGCTTCGGCCACTTGCGCCGAGGTGACGTTACTCAGGCCAACGTGGCGCACCAGCCCCTTGCGTTGCAGCTCGGCCAGCGCTTCCACTTGTCGGGCGATGGAGCCTTCCTTGGGTGCATGCACGTCGCCCATGATGCGGATGTTCACCACATCCAACACGTCGAGACCGAGGTTCTTCAGGTTGTCGTGTACGCCGCGTTCGAGCTGGGCCGGCTCCTGTGCGGGCAACCACGAAGCGTCGTCGCCACGGGTCGCGCCCACCTTGGTAACGATGACCAGATCATCACGATACGGATGCAGCGCCTCGCGAATCAGCCGGTTAGTCACGTGCGGCCCGTAGAAGTCGCTGGTGTCGATGTGATTGACCCCCGCCGCAACGGCCTCGCGCAGTACGGCAACCGCGGCTTGGTGGTCTTTCGGCGGGCCGAACACGCCCGGGCCGGCTAGCTGCATGGCGCCGTAGCCCATACGGTTCACGGCGGCACCGGCGAACGGAAAGGTCTTCAGGGGATGAGTCATGGCGATGTCCTCAATGGGGTGACGCCACTATGCACACGCCTCGTCTGTTAGAGAATCCATGCCAATTCGTACAGACTGTGCAAAAATTTGCACAATGGCCATGGAATTCAACGATCTCGCCGCCTTCCTCGCCGTTGCCCGGGCAGGCGGCTTCCGCGACGCCGCGCGCGCCAGTGGCGTATCCGCCTCCGGGCTCAGCGTGGCGGTGCGCCGACTGGAAGCCGCTCTCGGGGTGCGTCTGCTCAACCGCACCACCCGCAGCGTCGCGCCCACCGAGGCGGGCCAGCGCCTGATCGAACGACTCACGCCAGTGTTGTCGGAAATGGAAGCCGCACTGGATGTGCTCAACGCCTTCCGCGACAAACCCACCGGCACGCTCCGGCTCAACGTGCCGGCCGGCGTGGCCCGCGTGGTGCTGCCGGCCATCCTCGCTGACTTCCTCAAGGCGTACCCGGACATCCTGGTCGACGTGGCGGTGGAGGACAGTTTCGTCGATGTGCTGTCCGCCGGTTGCGATGCCGGTATCCGCTATGACGAGCGGCTGGAGCAGGACATGGTGGCTATCCCCATCGGCCCGCGCGTGCAACGCTTCGCCACGGCGGCTACGGCCGCTTATCTCGATGCGCATGGCCGCCCCCATCATCCGCGTGATCTGCTGCAACACGCTTGCCTGCGGGGTCAGTTTGCCAGCGGCGCGATGCCGGTGTGGGAGTTCGAACGCGATGGCGAAGTCGTGCGCATCGAGCCCACTGGCCCGCTGCGCACGCGTCCCGGCGCCGCGCTCGATCTGCTCATCCACGGTGCGTTGGCCGGGCTCGGCGTGGTGCATATATACGAGGGACTGTTGCGCCCCCATCTCGACAGCGGTGCGCTCGAACCCATCCTTGAATCGTGGTGGCAGAACTTCAGCGGCCCCTTTCTGTATTACCCCGGACGCCAGAACCTACCGACGCCATTGCGAGCCTTCGTGGATTTCATCAAGGCACGCAACGCGTCAGGCGATCCCTAGACTCATGCCGTACGCTGCATCTCGCGGAACACGCGTGGCGATGAAGAGGTGAACAAGCTATTTGCTTCCGCCACCGTGAGCATGTGGTCGCCCATGATGTCGAAACGCCCCTTCACCAGCGCTTCTTCGGCGATCCGGCCGAGGTGCGCGAGCACTGCCTGCATGGTGCCGCAGCCAAGACTGATACGGCGCACGCCCAATCCGCGCAGCGTGTTCGCATCAGGCGCACCCGGATAACCCACGTAGACGTTGAGCGGCACCGACAGTGCCATGGCGAACCGTGCAATCTCTGCCGGATCGGCCAGGCCGGGAACGAAGATGCCGTTGGCACCCGCATCGACGAAGGACAGCGCACGATCCAGCGCCTCCTTGAAGCGCGCCTCACCGGTGAGCCCCGGTGTGATGTAGGCATCGGTGCGCGCATTGATGAACAAGGGCACGCCGCGATGCTCCGCCACCGCACGAATGCAAGCGATCCGCTCGCGAAGAATGCGCGGATCGGCCAGCTGACCGGTGGCCGGGTCCTTGCCATCTTCGATATTGATACCCACCACACCGAGCTGAATCAGCGCACCAACCAACGCACCGGTCTCTTCGGCATCGTGGCCGTAGCCGCGCTCGACATCGACGCTCACCGGCACCGCCACTGCGTCGATGATGCGTCGGCAGGCGAGCAGCAGGTCGTCGAGCCCCAGTTGTTCACCATCCGGAGCGCCCAGAGCCCACGCCATGGCGGCGCTGCTGGTGGCCACAGCGGGTGCTCCGGCCTTTTCGATGACGCGTGCGCTGGCCGCATCCCAGGCGTTGGGCAGTACCAAGGGTGCGCTACCGGCGTGCAGCTGGTGGAACGCGTGGGCGCGGGCTTTCTGCTGTTCGATGCTCATGACAGTGATCCGTGAGGTCGCCCGCACTTCGGGCAGATCTAGGAGACCATCACCACCCCAGGGCCCGCTGTCAGAATCTTTAGCTATCCACCCACCGGCACAGGTCCTGGGCTGGGTGCCTTGTTATGCTCCGCCCACACCCTGCCCGAGCCGCACCGGCACCGAGCCCATGTCGACCATCACCAGCCACGTTCTGTTGTCGACGGACACCCTCACGCTGCGTGACGTGCACTGCAGCGGCACCTGTCAGCACCGGAGTGCGGAGGAATGCGCCGCATCCACCCAGTTGGTCTTTCCGTATCGTGGGTTGTATCTGCGGCATGTGTCGTCCGACCAGTCGGTGGCCGATGCCAACCACGTGTTGTTCTTCAACCGACAACAGGGTTATCAGGTCAGCCATCCCCTCGACGGTGGTGATGCCTGCCTGTCGATGAACCTTGCGGAACCCTTGCTTGCCGAACTCGCGCCCAAGGCGCTCATCCATGTGGAAGAGGGCCTGACCTTCCGTTCCCAATCGCAACGCATTGACGCACGCGCACAGGCGCTGGTGGCCTTGCTGCGCCATAGCCTGCGTAACGGCAGCATCGAGCCACTGGAAGCTGAAGCGCTGGCGCTGACTCTCGTCTGCCGCAGCTTGGGCCCACGCACCTCGCGCACGCCAAGTTCCACGCATGCGCGGTTCCACGCATGCGCGCCGCCGCCTCGCCGACCGCGTGAAGATGCTGCTCGCCAGCGATCTGTCGCGCCGCTGGACGCTCGCCGAGATCGGCGAGGAGATCGGCAGTTCGCCGGTTTATCTCACGCAGGTCTTCAAACAGGTGGAAGGCATGCCGCTCTATCGCTACCAGTTGCAGCTACGTCTGGCGCGTGCGCTGGACCTACTTGGCAAGATGGACGATCTCTCTGCCCTCGCCGCCGAACTGGGCTTCTCCAGCCACAGTCATTTCACCAATGTGTTCCGGCAGGCTTACGGGCGTTCGCCCGCAGAATTTCGCCAGTCGTCGCGGGGTATGGCCCCGCTGATCACCTGATCCGGGCGGTCCGCTCGACCAACCGCACGCCTACGGCACAACCGCAGACCGAACCCGCCGCCAGCGCCACCAACAACATCATCCACACCAGTGGATCGGACAGCAGCATGCCGAGCTTCCACTCAGCGGAATACGCCATGGAAAACGCCGTCGCGAGCGCGAACACGATGCCACCTCCGCGCGCCCACGCTCGCAACACAGGTGTGTCGCCAGCGTCGTGAGCGTACTCGCTGATGTCACGGGGATTGATGTTGGACACGGGAGCCTGCGCAAGCCAAGAAAACCGGTGCACAGCTTAGAAAGCGCCCCCCGGCCACCGACATAAGACAAGTCCGATTTTTCCTACCCGAACCGGTCCACCCCACTGTGTCGGCCATGCGGCAAACAACTAAAGAATTCGACAGCGCCACCGGGTGCTTCCATGGTCTGTTGATCACGCCCGGCATCGGGTGACTATCGGAGAGAACCATGAGCGAGAAGACCTGCGCCGCGTGCGATTACCCGTTGGACGACAACGCCATCAAGGTCACCATCGGCCATCGCGTGGTCGAGGTGTGTTGTGAAGAGTGCGCACAGAAGTTGCGCGAAGCTCAGTCCAAAGCCAGCGGTTGAAGCCTGTGTCATGGGCATCACGAACCGGAGGCAGCCCTGCTGCCTCCGGTTGCGCGCCGCGTGCGTGGACCACTGTCATACTGGTTTGGCAACACACCAGATATTCACGGGATATCGACACATGGACGGAACGGTCACGCGCCTACGTGAACTCATCGCAGCAACACTGCTTGCGTATACCTCGATCTTCTTGGTTCTACCCGTGCACGCCGAATCCGACGACGCCAGCCAGCGCGAGATCGCCGCCCTGCTGTCCTTCGTCGGGCACAGCTCATGCACGTTTATCCGCAACGGTACGGCTTACCCCGCCACACAGGCCGAAGGCCATCTCGAGGATAAGCTGCATTACCTTCAGCGAAAGGGCAAAGTGCATTCAGCGGAGGATTTCATCCAGCTCGCCGCCACGGAAAGCAGCATGAGCGGCAAGCCCTACCTCGTGCGTTGCGATGGCAAGGAACAGCCATCGGCCGATTGGCTCAACGAGGAGTTGACACGTTTGCGCAACGCAGGAAGCTAAGAGTCGCTAACAAAACGTAGCGAGCGGCCGGCAGGTGGGCGTGGGCGGCGCGCAGGAACCGGAGTGTACTTGTATGTACATGAGGATTCCGAGCACCGACCGCGCCCGCCTGACGGTCGCGCAGTAGTTTTGTTAGCGGCTCTAAATGCCCAAGCGTCCGCTTCAACATAAAAACCCAACTTTTCCAGCAGGAAACAGCATGACCCTTCGATGGACCATCCCCGCCGCCTTGTCATTCCTGCTGTGCATCGCGGTAGCGCCGAGCCATGCGCAAGACGACGTTGTTGGTGTCGTCACCGATCCCTGCGCTACGCAAAAGACGCCCGATCAAGTGCCGGCGGGGCAATGGATGACGTACATCCTCAGCCACGATTTCGGCAAGCTGTGCCAATACCGCGCGCAGAACGCAGAACTACTACGCGCGGGCAACGCGCCCCGTGTCGTCTTTATGGGCGACTCCATCACGGAGTTCTGGGGCAAGCAGAATCCCGCTTTCTTCACCAACGGCTACGTCGATCGCGGCATCAGCGGCCAAACCACCTCGCAGATGCTGTTGCGCTTTCGCCAGGACGTGATCGATCTACATCCGCAAGCGGTGCACATTCTCGCCGGTACCAACGACGTCGCCGGCAACACCGGTCCGGTCACGCTGGAACAGGTTGAAGGCAACATCGCCTCCATGGCCGAGCTGGCCAAGGCGAACGGTATTCGCGTCATCCTCGGTTCCATTCCACCTGCCGCGCACTTCCAGTGGCGTCCCGAGATCCACCCCGTCGACACCATCCGGACGCTCAACGCGTGGATCAAGACCTATGCCGCACGCAACGGATTCGCGTACGTCGACTACTACGACGCGCTGACGACAGCCCAGGGAGGTATGAAACAGGGGCTCGCGGATGATGGCGTGCACCCAACCAAGCAGGGATATGCTGCGATGGAACCGCTCGCACGCGCGGCCATCCAGGCGGCTACGCCATCGAAATAGAGATGGCGTCCGCTACAGCCTACAGAGGCCATCCAGGCTGATCCGGTGGCGAAAACGTCGACTGACGCGCAGTGCGGCACCGCCTTTCAAGGTCACTAGCGCATCCCGCGTGGGCAGCAAGCTAAAGCCTTGGACTCGGTCGACAGCGACGATGGTAGAACGGTGAATTCGCGCGAAGCGTCTGGGATCGAGCCGACGCTCCATGCCATCCATGCTCTCGTGGATCATGTGGAGCCGTGCTCCCGCATGCAAGGTGACATAGTCGCCGCTGGCCTGGATCCAGTCGATCTCGTCCACGGCGATCCAGACCGTTCGTCCGCCACGCTTCGCCTCGAGACGTGCATCCCACGCCACAAGCTCGCGGCCGGTTGCGGCAACCTGAGAGGTGTGTGCCTGCCGCTCCCGCACGCGTTGGCGAACCGCACACAGGGCATCGTCGAAACGACCATCGTCAATGGGTTTCATCACGTAATCGACCGCGTGCACGCCGAATGCTTGCAGCGCATAGCTGTCGTGAGCCGTCAGGAAAACAACCAAAGGCGGCTTGTCACCATCGATCGCCGACAGCAGTGCAAATCCATCCATGGCGGGCATCTGTATGTCGAGAAACACGACGTCCGGCCGCAACGTTTCGATCATCCGCAGGCCCACCATGCCCGACTCTGCCTCGCCGACCACCACCACATCGGCAGCGCGACGCAGGCAAACACGCACGCCGCGCCGCGCCAGTGGTTCGTCGTCGATGATCAGCGCCCGGATCATGTCGCAAGCTCGGTCGCGGTCTGGTGGGGAATCTCCATCGTGGCCAACCAGCCTTTCCGTGTGTCACCCGATGCGGAAAACCGATACGCGTCACGATAGCGTGCGGCCAGTCGCGCCGCCGTATTGGCGAGCCCGAGGCCACCTGCCGAAGGCGATTGAGCAGGTAATTCGCTGAGACTGTTACGCACCGCGATTTCCACGATGCCATCACGTCGGCAAACGGAGAGTGACAACGTGCCGCCTTCGGGGCTAGGCGCGATGCCGTGACGGACAGCGTTCTCTACCAACGGCTGCAATAGCAGGTGTGGCACCAGCGCATTCCTGGCCTCCGGATCGCAATGGATGGATACCACCAGCCGTCGGCCCAGGCGGATCTGCTCGATCTCCACGTATTGCTGGACCTGCGCGAGTTCCTGGGCAAGGGTCACATCCCCTTGCCGGGCGGGTTCCAAGGTGGCGCGAAGAAAATTGGCCAGTAGCGCGATCATGCGTCTTGCCGATCGCGCATCGCCTTCGCCCACCAGCGTGGATATGCCGTTGAGAGTGTTGAACAGGAAGTGAGGCGTAATCTGGTAACGCAACGCCTTTAGTTCCGCTTCGCGCGCCAGCGATTCGGCCAACAGCAGTTCCCGCTCGCGCAGCCGCGCCTCGCGCCAGTGTTGGGCGGCACCGTAGATCGCGCTCCACGCCACCAACATGATGGCCGGGCTGAACGCGTTGGCAAAACCAACGAGCGCGACCGCCCGCCAATGCGATGCTTCCGGACCGACATGACCGGCCGCAGCCTCCAAGGCCGCACCGCTCACGGAGCACACCACGCCAAGTACATACGAACACGCCACGATCACGGTCATGGCCCTGGGCCACGGCAATCGTCCCGCCGCCAGCCGACGGCACAGCGCAAGCATGACGAAGCTCGCCAGAAACGCCGCAGCCGTGGTGCCGGCGAAGTAAAGGAGCACGGGATAGGCACGGCGATAGGGCAACGCACCAAGCGCGCTGACGAGCCCATACGCCACCCACCCACCGACATGAAGCAACCACGCCTTTGGACGTCCAAAAGAATCATGTTCCGGCGTCATGCGCGTCATTCTCGCCTACGTACTCCGCACCTTGTGTACCGCATGACCGGTGAAAGCGGTCCGCCTGCCGAAAACCGATTCTCTGCCACACGGCCACTCCGTAGTCTCTGCCCAGCCCACCCGACGCGCGCATCACTAACCTCATCGAAGAGACGCCATGAACAGCCTGTCCGAACGACCGACGAACCCTTTGATCGCCGGCACACTGATCGCCGGCACACTCGACCTGCTATCGGTCGTGACCTACGCGCTCCTGGAGGGCAAGAACCCACTCGCCATACCTGTCGGCATCGCCTCCGCCATCTGGCCCGGTGCGATCAAAGCTGGCGCACCCGCGCTCGTGGTCGGCGTGCTGTTGCACTTCCTCATCATGTTCGTGATGGTGGCCGTGTTCCTGACCACCGCGCGAAAGATCCCATGGCTCACGGCAAAGCCTTTCGCCTCTGGCGTGCTCTATGGCCTGCTGTTGTGGGCGGTGATGAACTTGATGGTGCTGCCCCTGCGCTGGCCCTCACTCTTCCCGCACATCACCGCCCTGTCATTCGGCGAGCAGATCTTCAGCCACACAGTGCTAGTCGGCTTGCCAATCGCATGGATGGCGAGCCGCGCGACAAAGCATCGCGACGCCTGACGCCGCCCCACCCGCAGGCGCACGCCATACTCATGATGAAACGGCCTCTTGCGCAGTGTCGGCCGCCACGGGGCGAGCACTCTCCGGCCGAAGCTGCGCGGGATCGTAGTAGAAACGCTCATGGACGATCTTGCCGTCGGCCCACTGCTGCACGGCGATTTCGTCCAGCGACAGGCGCACCGCATCGTTTGCAAATTCGAAATGCCATTGGATGACGACATGATCGCCGTCGACCATCACCTGTACCGCATGACCCTTCACGGTGGTGAAGGTGTTAAGCACCAACTGCTCGTTCTCGATCAACGCCTCGAGCCCGATACGTGACTTCTGTTGGTTTTCCCAAACGACAGCAGATGGATGGTAGTAACGCTGCAGCGCCTCGATGAAGCGGCCGCTCTCCACCAACGTGACAAACGTATCGACGACATGACGCTCAGACATGGGTGGCTCCCGCAAGCAAAAGGTGGGGATTGCACGGGCGGATCGACGGCCGCCCCGGTCGCTGAGCAGACTAGGTTGGCGATGCTGTCGGGTCACTCGGCCCGGGCGACAGATCGATGGGCGATCCCGCCGCCCATTTGCGAATAGCCTGTGCAATATCGCCAATATTGACGTATCGCCCGCCACCGCACGCCCCGACTAAAACGGAAAGGTACGCCGCATAGTGCTGATAAACATGGTGATTTCCCTCGCAAACTGGTTTGCCGAATGCTGGCACCCCCTGCAAATTGGCGCTTGACGTACAAGGCAAAATCGCCACGCTTGGCGTATTGCCGTGAATGAAGGAAACCGACGTGCGCGTCGCCATTCTTGCTTACGACGGATGCATGGGCGCCGAAGTCCTCGGACTGTCGGACGTGCTGCTCGTCGCCAACCGCATCAGCTTGTTGCGCGCACCAGACGCGCCGGTGCCGTTCGCCATATCCATCATCGGCACGCACGCTGGACAGGTGCGGCTGGCGGGCGGCGCACAGCTCACCGTGGCGGCACCCATGCCTTTCGATCTGCTCGTGGTGCCGGCCTTCGACTTCAACAGCGCGGAAGACATCAGCACAGCACTCGCCGGCCTGGATGAAGAGAAGCTACTCATTCGTCGTGCGGCGGAACAACGCAAAGTCGCCTCCATCTGCGGTGGCAGCCTATTGCTCGCGGAGGCCGGCATTCTGGATGGACGCCAAGCGACCACTGCATGGGCGCTGGCCGGAGAGATGGCGCGACGCTATCCCAGGGTCGATGTCGTACCTGATGCCCTGCTCATTCGCGACGGTGAGATCGTCACCTCGGGCGCATTCACCGCGTATGGCGATCTCGCCCTCCAGCTCATCCGCGATTGCGCTGGCACCAGCCTCGCCCGCGCGGTGGGCAGGTTCAGCCTGATCGATCACAGCCGGCGCAGCCAGGCTGCGTATCTGGATCACCGCTTCAGCCACAAGCGGAAGGAATCGTTCGCGCGCGCGGTGAGTACGTGGTTCGAACAGCGTCTGGCGGAACGCTACAAACTCGACGCGTTGGCCGATGCGTTCAATCTCTCCAGTCGCACTTTGTTGAGGAAGTTCCACGCTGAAACCGGGCGCTCGCCGCTCGACATGCTGCATGACCTGCGCGTGGAGAAAGCCAAGTTACTGCTGGAGAACACCACGCTGAGCGTCGCGCAGATCGCGGGTGAAGTGGGTTATCTCGACGTGGCGACGTTCTCACGGCTGTTTACGCGCCGCACGCAACTGACGCCGGCTGTCTTCCGCAAACGCTTCCATACCGCCGACGTTACGGTGTTCTGACGCATCGCCGCGCGATGGCGAACACGCCCATGAATCTGGCCGTGATACCCGCTGTTTCGGGTAAAGGCGATTGCTAACGTCCCACCTGCCTTGGACACCACGAGCAGGACGTATGGACAGCATCACCTTGCAAGCTTCATCGGCTGCATCGACATCACGCACGGGAATACCCAACCGGATCTCACCAGGCCAACGCCTGTTACAAACGGGCATGCGCCTGCTGGGTTCGATCCATCCATCGTCCGCTGCCACGTTGATGAAACGCTTGTGGTTCTCCGCGCCACGATCCACGCCTCGCGCAGCGGAACAAGCTGTGCTGGACAGCGGCGCCCGCTTGTCGTTCAACGTCCACGGCCGGAAGATCGCCGCATGGGTCTGGGACAACCATGGTCCGACCATTCTGTTGCTGCATGGCTGGGGCGGCTATGCCGGCCAGTTGCACGCGTTCGTTGAACCGCTGCATGCGGCTGGCTTCCGCGTCGTCGCCTTCGACGCGCCCGCGCATGGCGCGTCTGCCGCCAGCCGACACGGTGGTCGCCGGGTGACGTTCTTCGAGTTCGCCGATGCGTTGGAAACCGTGGCGTCCGCCGAATCGTCCGTGGCCGGCATCATCGCCCACTCCGGTGGATGTACCGCGCTATCGCTGGCTTTGCGCGCAGGATGGAATGCACCGGCGAACATCGTTTTTGTCGCGCCGTTTGCCCAGCCGTCCGCCGCCATCAAGGGTTTTGCACACGCCATCGGCGCAAATGAGCGGGTCGTTGCTACGTTCAGCGCCGACGTCGAGCGCTGGCTAGGACACCCCTGGTCGTATCTGGACATCGCCACACTGGAGGACACGTACAAGTGGCGACGGCTTCTGGTGATCCATGACGAAGAGGATCGCGAAGTTCCGCTGTCACAGGCACGTGACGTGGCGGCGTCCTGGCCATCGGCACAACTCGTGGAGACGCGGGGCCTTGGACACCGACGCCTGCTGCGCGAGCCCGCCGTGATCGAAGGTGTGCTCGCGTTCTTCGCGAAACCCATGTTGGCCGCGCCGCACCTGGGCAGCGACTATCTCCCGCGTGATTCACGGGCCACGCTGGATGCAGCGTACGAAAGCTTTGCATCCGGCACGCCCGCCACCTGCGCCCATCGCTGAAACGGTCTGCACGTGCGCAAACCGGCGTTCAAGCCGCCCGCATCACACGCACCGGCACTGACTTATAGGATGGCGTTCCGCTGAGCTTATCGTGATAGTCCAGCGGCACCAGGCAATTGCCTTCGGGGTAATACGTGGCCACGGCACCACGCGCGATCTCGTAGGCTACTGCGATGACTTTGTCGAGGCTGCGCACCTTGCCCTGACCGAACGCGGTTTCCACGCGCACGACATCACCTTCGCGAATGCCAAGCTCGGCGAGGTCGTCCTTGTTCATGAACACCACGTCACGACGGCCAAAGACACCGCGATAGCGATCGTCGTAACCGTAGATGGTGGTGTTGTACTGATCGTGGCTGCGGACCGTGGTGAGCTTGAGAACGCCGGCATCTGCGACAACCGGATCCTCCTCCACTCCATAGAAGATTAGGAACTGCGCTTTGCCCGACGGCGTCTTCCACACGCGCTCCGTCGGCGGCAGCGGCAAACGGAAACCACCGGGCACACGGATGCGCTCGTTGTAGTTGCCGAAATCGGGAAAGACCGAGGCGATAGCATCGCGGATGCGATCGTAATCCGCGATCAGTTCCATCCACGGCACGCGGGTCTGAGGCAACGTCGCCCGCGCCAGGCCGGCGACGATAGCGGGCTCCGAACGCAAAGCCTCGGAAGCCGGCGCGAGCTTGCCGCGCGAGGCATGCACCATGGACATCGAATCTTCCACCGTCACCGATGGCCCGGCCGCTTGCATGTCGCGCTCGGTGCGGCCCAGGCACGGCAGCAAAAAGGTGTGTT
>NZ_NRDP01000029.1:0-37360 GCF_002878475.1 Dyella sp. AD56 | reverse complement strand
CCATGGAAAACCAGAGAAGCGGTGGAACTGGCCACGCTCGAATGGGTGTCATGGTTCAACCACCAACGCTTACTCGAACCCATCGGGTATATTCCACCCGCCGAGGCCGAAGCTAACTACTACCGTCAGCTGGCTTCCGACTTGGTGCAGGCCGCATGATCACTTAAACCAAATAGCCTCCGCGAAAACCGGGGCGATTCAAGGTATCGATCTTGGCATCGATGTTGGAGAGGTCACGCTTTCGCAAGTCAAGTGATGAGATCCGGGCTACCCCAAAAGTAGGACGCTAGCTACAGGTGCCGTGATTCGGCGGTGTTTTTCCCGGCTGTCATTCAGACCGTCGCAGTACGCCACCGACACAAGCATCAACTCGCTAGCATCTACACCATCAACGCATATCACGTTGATGGTGTAGCACATACTTCCGCTCATATTTGGTTAGGTTTGAGGATTAGTGAATGTCGTCGCTCTTCTTCGCAGGCGATTTCTGGGTATCCACTCTTACACTGCGCATCTCTCAAGATAGCGATGAGTGGTATGGCAGATGGTGGATCTACAATCGTCGGCCTGACTTAAAGGAGAACGCGGGGATGCATTCCATGGCTGAGGGTACCACTGACGTTTATGCTAGCGAATGCGATGCCGACCGAGCAGTAGAAAAGGAAGGCCGGCGACGCGCGCTGATAATGACGCGCTAAATGCGACAGGAAATGCCGCGAGGTATCCATTTCCAACCATACAAGGTGGCGCGGTGAGTAACCGCCTTGGCGAATATACAAAGGGCGGCAACGCGCCTCCTTTTTGTAAGTAATGTGAGCGTTTCTCTTCAAAGCTAGGCAGGTCTATTGCCTCTAAATAATCACTTAAAAGTGGATCTGTTTGTTCTTGGACTAATCCTTGGTGCCCCTCCACCGGACCTGCCGCAACTGGTCGATCAGTCTTATCCGCGATAACTTGAGCGAATCACCTAATCTTATAGCCCATACGAACGATCGGCGTGGACCGGATCAACGCTCGCTCGGCCGAACGCCGGTATAACGACACTTTCCGCTTTGCCGTCAAATTTTAATATCGTCGGGCTCGAAAACCACAGGGCAATGATGCAAAAGCCCGCAACTAAAGCTAGCTGGTCATACGCCCTAATAACTTACCCAAGCCTGACGTAAACATGGTGTTCGCATCCGTCATCGACAAGTGGGATCTGATTCGTGCCGATTGTCTCGCCATCTAGCTCAATCAAAGCTACGCCATAGTTGACGCGGTCTGGATTCTCGATCGCAATCACGTACCGCGTGAGGCCGTGCTGACCACCACGATGGCGATAGATAATGTCGAAGCGCGGCCAGGACTTGGGAATGCAAGGATTGATTCGCAGGTGCCCGCCAAGTCGCTGAAAGCCTAGGATAGCCTCCAGTCCAGCGCGATAGAGCCAGCCCGCCGAGCCGGTATACCATGTCCAGCCGCCACGACCGATATGGGGACTCTCTGAATAGACATCGGCGCAGGCGACATACGGCTCAACTCGATAGCGGGCAACTGCATCCGCCGTTTCGGTGCGGCGGATGGGGTTGAGTATGTCGAACAATTTTGCCGCTCGATCACCCTGCCCGAGCATCGTGTAAGCGAAGATCGACCAGGTGGCGCCATGAGTGTATTGACCACCGTTCTCACGCATCCCGGGCGGATAACCTTTGATATAGCCGGGGTTCAATGGCGTGTGGTCAAACGGCGGCGTAAAAAGCAGCGCAATCTGCTCATCGTCCCGTATCAAGTATTTATCGACAGCGTTCATCGCCTGCACCGCATGGATCGGATCCGCCGCTCCAGACATCAGGCTCCACGACTGCACGATGACATCGATCTTGCACTCTTCACTCCCGTTCGAACCTAGGGGCGTGCCATCGTCGTAGTAACCCCGCCGGTACCATTCACCATCCCAGCCAGCCGCGCCATTAAGCGCGTTCTGTAAGCTCGCGGCATATGCCTGCCAGCGATCTACTCGCAACTGCTCGCCACGGACGCGGGCATACGGCAGGAAGTCCCGGATCGTCGAGAGCAGGAACCAGGCCAGCCAGGTGCTTTCGCCGCGCCCTTCCGCACCGACGTTATTCATACCATCGTTCCAGTCCCCCGTGCCCATCAGGGGAAACCCATGCGCGCCCAGTGTCATGCCGGAATCGATCGCACGCGCAGCGTGGTCGTATACACTGCCACGCTCGCTGTCGATGCTCGGCTGGTAGAACGCATCGGTGTCGCCGTCCTTGATGAGCGGCCCGTCGAGAAATGGCACGATCTCGTCCAGAACCGAGTGATCGCCCGTCGTCGTCACATAGTGGGCGGCGACGTAGGCAAGCCAGATTCGGTCATCACTGATCCGTGTGCGGATGCCCTGACCCGATGGCGGAAGCCACCAGTGCTGCACATCGCCCTGCACGAACTGTCGCGCTGTAGCCCTTAGCAGGTGCTCGCGCGCTAGATCTGGACGAGCCACACACAGGGACATCGCATCCTGCAGTTGGTCGCGGAATCCATAGGCACCGCTCGCCTGGTAGTAAGCCGTGCGCGCCCACATACGGCACCCAAGCGCCTGATAGAGCAGCCAGTCGTTAAGGAGAATGTCCATTGCGCGATCTGGCGTGGTGACCTGTACGGTGTCGAGCAAGTCACACCATTGCGATCGAACGTCATCTAAAACAGCATCGAGGTCGATCACCCGGTATTTCTGCACCAGCAACCGCGCCTCCGTGATCTCCAAGGCCTCGCCAAGCATGAGCCGCAGGTCAATCTGCTCGCCGGGTACCAGCTCAATAGCGCTCTGCAGCGCCCCGCAGGGATCCAGTCCGGCGCCCAACCGCCCAGACAGTGGTGAGTTGCCAATCAGGGCGAGAGGACTATCGACCGCGCCAAGCCGACCAAGAAACTCCAGGCGGCTGCCGGTCATGGATCGCTGCAGGCCGCCGAAATCCATGAAGGCCACTCTGTCGCTAAATTCGGTGCGCCAACGATTGCAGGCGAAGAGCGCCCCGGTCACTGCATCACGCGAGGTTGACACGAAGGGGGCCGGCACGGTGCCGTTGGCACCCAGTGCCCATGCTACGTATGCAGTAATCGACAAGCGTCTTTTGCGACTCGAACCATTGCGGAGGCGAAGTCGAGAGAGCTTGATCGGATCGTGCGTCGGCACGAACTGCAGGAGATCAACCTCGATGCCATGTGCAGTATGGCTGAAACGACTATAACCCTTGCCGTGCTCAATCAGGTAAGTCGCATTAGCGACGCGGATGGGAGCTGCGGTGGCGCTCCACAACTGACCACTATCCTTGTCGCGCAGATACAACACCTCGGAAGGAACATCGCTGACCGGATCGTTTGGCCAGGGCGTCAGTGGATTTTGTTGGCTGTTGCTCGACCAGGTATAGCCACCGCCTTCGGCCGAGACAAGAAATCCAAACCCCGCATTGGCAATGACATTGACCCAGGGGCTTGGCGTGCTCCGCCCCCCCTGAAGGGTGACGGTGTAACTACGACCGGCACTGCTGAAACAACCCAGACCATTGTCGAACTCCCCCGCGGGTATCGCAGCGACTGGCCGGGAGACAGAAGCGGCGCCGGAAGCCCGTTGCACAAACCGCGCGGGCATCTCACCGATAGTAGAGCGCCGCCGCGTAACCGAATCCGGGAGACCGGTCGCGGCGTCCACCACGATACGTGCCGCAGTAGCGAGGCCGTTCCGTACCGTGTCGGAAGTCTCATTATGACGAAGCACAAATGCCTGCGCCCTGATGTGCGCACTGTGACCCTTGAGCCAATCGTTCTGCGCACCAACCCGTTCGCTCAACATCACATGCAATGCGGCGCCATCCCTATCACCAGCCTCCAGCACCACAAGGTCAATACCCAGCTGCTTCGCGTGCCAATAGCGCTGAGCGAGAAGCAGCTCCTCGACACATGTCATGTCGGAGCTGTGGGTGATCCGCAGCAGGATGATCGGCCGGTCACCGGAGATGCCGCAACTCCACAGCACTGGCGCTCCACCAACGCCTCGTTCAAGCAACGCTGTGATCGATCTGAACGCAGAGGTGGCATGCAGCAATGCTGCTGTGATGCCATCGAAACGCTCGGCCAGGTATGCGTCGATTCCCAGGCGAACCTGCTCATTTCTTGCATATGCCGCCGCACCGGCGAGTATGTCGTCATCCGTCACGCGATCGCCCAACGAGCGGATCAAAGCGAGCACGTCAGCACGCGAGTTGGCCAGCGCAGTTAGGAATGTAACCTGCACACTGGCGCCGGCCGCTACGCGCACTTGGCGTCGAACACTGAAGACAGCATCCAGCACGCTGCCATGGGTCCCCGACAACACGGCACTCGCCTGCATGGCATGGGCGTGGCGAAGCGTTCGGCCACGGCCAAGAAAGCGCATGCGGTCCGACTCATATTCGCCACCGTTGTCGGCGCCAGGCGGAGCCACGGCCCGATGAGCGGCCCATAACTCGGGTTCACCGGGTGACCGCCGTCGACGCGTAGCCAACAGTATCCCATCCTGCTCTACCCACTCTGTTTGCACGAACATCTTAGAGAAGGCAGGGTGGGCTGCATCTGCACCGGCCGGCCCAAGCACCAGTTCCGCGTACGATGTCAGAGAAATTCTGCGTGCGCGCTCACCCGAATTGGAAAGTGTGACGCGCCGCCATTCCATGTCCCTATCCGAAGCCACCGCGATATCCAGCCGGGCGATCAGCGATTCCTGCTGGCACGTCATGCTTACGTGACCATCGCAAAAATTATTCGCGTAAATGCCGTCAGCGATACCGTATGGCTGGAGCGTCGGTGACCAGGTTTCGCCGCTCTCCTCATCCCGCAGTAACAGGTAGCTTCCCCAGCTATCACCCACGGGCTCTTCGCGCCAACGCGTGATAGCAAGCCCACGCCATTCGCTATAACCAGATCCCACTGCATTCAACATCACTGTATAGCGCCCGTTTGAAAGCAACTGCGCTCGCGACGATGTATCCAGGGATGGCGACGAGAGTGGCGGCATGGGGCGTCGTAACTCCAGAGGCGCGACGGTGAGTTGGATTTCGCGCCGCGAGCAGCCGAGCATACGGCCGGATGGGAGTAATGCCGTGTGAAGTCTCCAGTGTCCCGGGACGGTTATGTCGAGAAACAGCGTCAACAACAACGTCTCGCGTGCCTCCTACACGCGACACATGCACCCTTATGCGACATCATCCCTGACCATCATCCGGATGATGTTGCGAAGCTCAATCTGTTCAGGCGCCCTATCAGGGACTCATTCGATGGCACCGCTGACTACACTCACGGATGAAGCCATGCTCGATCGACTGCAGCATGCGGCGTTCGAGTACTTCCTGCTGAACACAAACCCAAGCAACGGATTGGTTGCTGATACCTCCCGCCTCGGGTCGCCTGTCAGCATTGCCGTGGTGGGCTTCGCGCTGTCTTCGTATCCCGTGGCCGTGGGGCGAGGCTGGCTGGATCGCCGCGGCGCAGTTCAGCGCTGCCTCGCTGCTCTGCGCTTCTTCCGCGACAGCGACCAGAGCGGGAGCCCCGAGGCCACAGGCTACAAGGGCTTCTACTACCACTTTCTCGACATGCAGAGCGGCGCACGCGTGTGGCACTCGGAGCTGTCGATGATCGACACGGCGTTACTCATCGCCGGCATGCTTGCAGCGAGTATGTACTTCTCCGCTGCGACGGAGGATGAAGCCGAGCTGCGTGCGCTTGCCGACTTTCTCTATCAGCGCATCGACTGGCGCTGGGCGCAGGGGGGCGGCGATACCATCCGGCAAGGCTGGAAGCCCGAATGCAGTTTCTTGCATTACGGCTGGGAGGGTTATAGCGAGGCTATCTTGCTCTACGCCCTGGCAATGGGATCGCCCACCTATCCCATTGCAGGAGCTTGCTACAAGTCCTGGACTTCCACCTACCAGTGGGAAAATCTTTACCACAACGACTATTTGTATGCCGGACCGTTGTTCGTGCATCAGTTTTCGCACGCGTGGATTGATTTTCGCGGCATCCACGATCGCTTTATGCGCGAGGTGCGCTCGGACTACTTCCAGAACTCGTGCAAAGCTGTCGCCATCCAGCGCGAGTATGCGCAACGCAATCCACACGAATTGAAAGGCTACGACGAGAGCTGCTGGGGCTTGTCTGCTTGCGATGGCCCCACCGACGAGCAGCCCGATGTGCACAACGCGCCCCGACGACTGTTTGGCTATGCCGCGCGAGGAGTGCCCTATGGCCCCGACGATGGCACGCTGTCCGCCCCCGCCGTCCTGGCATCGCTACCGTTTGCACCCGATGTCGTCCTGGATTCGATACGCCACATGATCGATCGGTATCCCGAAATGCTGGTGGATGGCCGCCTAGCGAGCAGCTTCAATCCGTCACACGTCAATGGACACGGCCAACCCTGGGTATCGGCGGGGCATTACGGACTCGATCAGGGCATCGTGTTCATGATGATCGAAAACTACCGCACTGAAGGGCTATGGCAGTTGATGCACAACTGTGCCTATCTCAGCAACGGACTGCATCGCGCCGGATTTCGCGGCGGCTGGCTGCCACCAGGCAACCTTCATGACGGAGAGTCACGCTGATGTCGCAGCCGCGCAACCCTTCAATCAGTGCGCCTCGCGATACGTATGAGCGCGAGCGCATGGCTCATGTGCGCCCTCAGGCCTGGAGCAATCCGAGCGTCTCGGGGCCTTATCATCTGGTCGTGATCGGTGCAGGTCCTGCCGGGCTCGCCGCTGCCGAGGTGGCCAGGGCACTGGGTGCCCGGGTGGCATTGATCGAGCGCAACATGATTGGAGGCGACTGCCTCAATGACGGTTGCATCCCTTCGAAAACCATGATCCGGACTGCACAAATGTATGCCGAGATGCGCGACGCGAGGCGCTACGGCGCCCAGGTACCATGCAATATCACCGTCGATTTCCCTGCCGTGATGGAACGGGTCAGGCGCATACGGACCCATCTCAGTGGCGACGATTCCGCTCAGCGCCTAGCCAAGAACGGCATCGACCTTTTCTTTGGTGACGCCCGCTTCTCTGGGTCGGATACCTTGACAGTCAAGGGAGAAGTGCTGCGCTTCGAGAAAGCACTGATTGCGACGGGTGCCAGCCCGATGATTCCGCCGATCTCCGGTCTGGCGGAAGCAAGCTATCTAACCAACGAGAACGTGTTTGACCTGACTGAATTGCCGCGCCGCCTTATGGTGGTTGGCGGCGGCCCGCTTGGCTGCGAGTTGGCTCAGGCATTCTGCCGACTCGGCTCTAAAACCACCATCGTGCAGGACATGCCATTGTTCCTTGGAAAGGAAGAGCGCGATGCCGCCCAGATCCTCTCCGATGCGTTTGCCCGCGACGGCATAGAGGTTCGACTGAACACCACCGCCATTGCCGTACGCGTGGAAAATGGCGAGAAGCTGGTTGACCTGGTCAGTGACGACTATCGGAGTACGGTGGCCGTGGACGCCATCCTGACCGGTACCGGTCACGCGCCCAACGTGCAGCAACTGGGCCTCGATGCAGCAGGCGTCGATTACGACCTCAACGACGGCGTCCGTGTCGACGACTTCCTGCGTACCAGCAATCCCAATATCTATGCCGCCGGCGACGTGTGCCTCGAGCACAAGTACACGCATACGGCCGAGGCTGCGGCGCACATCGTCGTGCAGAACGCCTTGTTCGGCGGCCGCGAGCGACTAAGCGAACTGGTCATTCCGTGGTGCACCTTTACCGACCCGGAGATCGCGCATGTGGGCCTCTATGTGCGCGAGGCTAATCAGTTGGATATCCCGATAAAAACCTTCACCATCCCCATGCACGAAATTGCGCGAGCGGTGACCGATAGCGAAGAAAACGGTTTCGTGAAGATCCACGTCAAGGGCCGCACTGACAAAATTCTTGGCGCCACCATCGTCGCCCGCCATGCCGGGGACATGATCAATGAGATCACCCTCGCCATGGTGGCAGGCATTGGCCTGCGTACGCTAGCGCGAGTCATTCACGCCTATCCGACGCAGGCTGCGGCGATCCAGCAGGCCGCAAAGGCATACTACCGCGCGCGCTTCACGCCAGGCATCCAGGCCAGGGCCCGCCGCTGGCTGGCCCGATAGCGGCTGACGAGGATGGCAGCGGTCGCCCTGTCACGTGACCTTGTCCGGCGCAGGCGCATCGTGTGTTGGCCTGTGGCAACGCTGCACCCTTCACACCATTCCAGGAGACGTCATGAAGATCGGCATGATCGGCCTCGGCCGCATGGGCGCCAACATGGCCCAGCGCCTCGTGGACGGTGGACATCAGGTGGTGGGTTTCGACCCCAAGCCCGAAGCGCGCAAGGACCTGGAAAGCAAAGGTGCCACTTCCGCTGATTCACTGGCCGCCCTGGTGGCGGCGCTGCCCGCTCCTCGTACGCTATGGCTGATGGTGCCTGCGGGGGACATCACTGATGGCACGCTTAAGCAACTGCTGTCGCTACTGGCTCCTGGCGACACCGTCATCGACGGCGGCAACTCCAATTACAAGGACACCATGCGCCGGGCCCAGACATTTGCTGGCCAGCAGTTCCATTACATCGACTGCGGGACCAGTGGTGGTGTCTGGGGCCTGTCCGAGGGTTATTGCCTGATGATTGGCGGCGAGGAGTCGGCCGTCGAACGCATGCGGCCTATCTTCGAAACACTTGCGCCGACCAAGGATCAGGGCTGGGGTCGGGTGGGCCCCGTCGGGTCAGGCCACTTCACCAAGATGATTCACAACGGCATCGAGTACGGAATGATGCAGGCCTATGCCGAGGGCTTCTCGATCCTTCAACACAAGCACGAGTTCGCCCTGGATCTGCACGAAGTGGCGGAGATATGGCGCTACGGCAGCGTGGTGCGCTCATGGCTACTGGACCTGACCGCAGCGGCGCTGGCGAAGAACCCGAGCATGACCGGCATCGCACCCTACGTCGCCGATTCAGGCGAGGGTCGATGGACCGTGGATGAGGCCATCGACCTCAATGTGCCTGCACCGGTGATCACCCAGTCGCTGATCGAGCGACTGCGCTCGCGCGACAACGACTCATTCTCCGACAAGCTGCTGTCGGCCATGCGCAACGAATTCGGCGGGCACCCCATCAAGAGCGAGTGAGTCGTTCGCCTGGCGCCTCATTCATTTCTTAAGCAGCGCCAAGGCGCGGGCGCAGACGTTGTCGACTGTGAAGCCATACTCACGCAACAGCACCTCTGCCGGCGCCGAAGCTCCGAAGTGCTCGACACCGAGCATGTCACCAGCTGCGCCAATATAGCGTTCCCAGCCCTGCGATACACCCAGTTCTATGGCGAGTCGCGCGCTGACCGATGGCAACAGCACGCGATCGCGCTCCGCTTGCGGCAACGCTTCAAACAGCTCCCAGCTCGGCATGGAGACGCAGCGTACAGCGATGCCCTGCCCTTGCAGGCGCTGCGCCGCCTCAAGCATCAGGCACACTTCGGAACCGCTGGCGATAAGTGTCAGCTCGGGCTTGCCGGAAGGCGCATCGCTCAGTACATAGGCGCCCTGGCGTAAGCCATCGGCGCTGGCATAGTGCTGACGATCGAGCGTGGGAAGATTCTGCCGAGTCAGTACCAACGCCACCGGACCATGCGCCTCCACCGCCACCCGCCAGGCCACCGCCGTTTCGTTGGCATCCGCTGGGCGGATCATGATGAGGTTGGGAATCGCCCGGAGGTTCGCCAGCTGTTCCACCGGCTGATGAGTGGGACCATCCTCGCCCAGTGCGATGCTGTCATGGGTGAACACATGTACGACATGCAGCCCCATCAGCGCGGCGAGCCGAATGGGCGGCCGCATGTAGTCGGAAAAGATCAGAAAGGTCGAGCCGAACGGGATAAAGCCACCATGCGCAGCAAGGCCATTCACGATGGCGCCCATTGCGTGTTCGCGCACACCGAAATGGATATTGCGTCCCTGCCAACTCCAGCCCGCCGGATCGGAGCCTTGCTTGTCCTCGTTGTTCGATGCCGGCGGATTGAAATCGCCGTGATCCTTCAGCGCCGTCTTGGTTGATGGATTGAGGTCGGCCGAGCCTCCGGTCAATGTCGGCAACCCTTGCGCTATCGCGTTCATGACTCTGCCGGATGCATCGCGCGTGGCGAGGCCCTTGGCATCGGCGGCGAACACCGGAATACCGGCGTCCCAGCCGCGTGGTAGCTCACCTGACAGACTGCGCTGCAATTCGACAGCAAGCTCCGGAAAAGCCTCCGCGTAAGCGCGCCGCCGCTCGTCGAACGCCGCCTCGTGATCGGCGCCCCGATCCACCGCCTGGCGGAAATGCATTAGTGCTTCGTCCGGTATCAGGAAGTCCGGCTCGGTGGGCCACCCCAGTGTCTGCTTGGTCTTACGCACGTCGTCCACGCCAAGTGGGGAGCCGTGGGCCTTGAAGCTGTCCTGCTCGGGCGAGCCGTAACCAAGGTGCGTCCGCACCAGGATCAACGACGGCTTGTGGCGTTCCTGATGTGCGGCATGCAGGGCTGCCTGGATGGCATCGAGGCCATTGCCGTCGTTCACCCGCACAGTGTGCCAGCCGCAGGCTTCGAATCGCCGCGCGCGGTCCTCGGAGAACGTGATGTCGGTACCCGCGGAAAGGGTGACGTAGTTATCGTCGTAGAGGCACACCAGCTTGCCGAGCTGCAGATGTCCAGCCAGCGAAACGGCCTCCGATGCCACGCCTTCCATCAGGTCGCCGTCGCTGACGATGGCGTAGGTGTGATGATCGATCACGGTATGGCCAGGACGATTGTAGCGTGCCGCCAGTTGCGCTTCGCCGATGGCCATGCCCACGGTATTGGCCATGCCCTGCCCCAGTGGCCCGGTGGTGGTTTCGACGCCCGGCGTGTGGCCGCGCTCGGGGTGCCCCGGCGTCTTGCTGCCCCATTGGCGGAACTGCTTGATATCGTCCAATGAGAGATCGTAGCCCGTCAGATACAGCAGGCTGTACAGCAACGCCGAGCCGTGTCCAGCCGACAGCACGAAGCGATCACGATCCTCCCACGCAGGGTTGCGCGGGTTGTACCTCAACCATTGGGTCCACAGCACATAAGCCATGGGGGCAGCCCCCAGCGGCATGCCGGGATGGCCACTATTGGCTCTTTGCACCATGTCCACCGAAAGGGAGCGGATGGTATTGATGCACAGCTGATCGAGTTTGGTGAACATGTCGGCTACCTGGGTGCAAGAAGGAAGGATCAGCGCTGGGAGTCAGGTCGCACGGACCTTGAGTGCCGCATCGACGATCTGCTGCGCCTCTTGCAAGATCGATTGCAGATGCGCGCCATCCTTGAAGCTTTCGGCATAGATCTTGTAGATGTCCTCAGTGCCTGATGGCCGTGCGGCAAACCAACCACTGGCAGTGGAAGCCTTGATGCCGCCGATGGGCGCGTTGTTACCGGGTGCGCGGTCGATCACGCTCTCGATCTTCTCACCGGCCAGCGTGGTGCTTGGCACCTGTTCGGGCGAAAGCCTGGCTAACAGCGCTTTCTGCTCGGCTGTCGCGGGCGCGTCGACGCGATTAGCGACGGGCTCGCCCAAGGCTTGAACGAGTGCCTGATATTGCTCGGCCGGATCGCCCTCGCGGCGAGCCGTGATTTCTGCCGACAGCAAGGCTGGCACGATGCCATCCTTGTCGGTGGCCCATACCTCGCCGTTACGGCGAAGGAACGACGCACCGGCGCTTTCCTCGCCACCGAACCCCAGCGACCCGTCAAGCAGGCCATCCACGAACCACTTGAAGCCGACCGGCACTTCATAGAGTCGCCGGCCCAGCCGCTTGACGACACGATCGATCAACGCGGTGCTTACCAGGGTTTTGCCGACGGCTGCCCTGGCATCCCATTGCGGACGGTGGTTGAACAGATAGTCGATCAGCACCGAGAGGTATTGGTTTGGCACCATCAAACCGCCGCTACGCGTGACGATGCCGTGGCGATCATGATCCGTATCGCAGGCGAAAGCCACGTCGTACTTGGACTTCAGCCCGATCAACCGCTGCATGGCATAAGACGACGATGGATCCATGCGGATCTTGCCGTCCCAATCGACGGTCATGAAACCGAACTGCGGATCCACCTCCTCGCTGACCACGGTGAGGTCGACACGGTAACGCTCTGCGATCGGTGCCCAATAGTGCACGCCAGCACCGCCAAGCGGATCGACTGCCATGTGGATGCCGGCACCACGTATCGCGTCGAAGTCGATCATGCTGCCGAGATCGCCGACGTAGGCATCGAGGAAGTCAAACTCATGCGTGGTCGACGCATGGCGGGCCCGCGTGAACGGCATGCGCCGCACCTCGTGCATGCCATCCCTCATCAGGGCATTGGCCCGCTCCTGGATCCAGTCGGTGATATCGACGTCGGCCGGGCCACCGTTGGGCGGGTTGTACTTGAAGCCACCGTTGTCGGGCGGATTGTGCGAAGGCGTGATGACAATCCCATCGGCTAGCCCGGCGCTTCGCCGGTAGTTGTAGCCCAGAATGGCATGGGACACAGCGGGTGTCGGCGTGAACTCGCCACCCCAAGCGATCATGGTTTCCACGCCATTGGCGGCCAACACCTCCAGCGCGCTTTCGAAGGCCGGCTGCGATAGCGCGTGGGTGTCCAGGCCCATATAGAGCGGACCGTTGATCTGCGCGCCCTTGCGGTACTCGCAGATCGCCTGGCTGATCGCCAGCACGTGCCACTCGTTGAAACTGCGATCGAACGAGTTGCCCCGATGACCGGAGGTGCCAAAGGCCACCTGTTGCGACGGCAGCGACGGATCGGGGCGAAGCTCGGTATATGCAGCCAGCAGCTTGGCCACATCGACCAGCAGGGAAGGCGACGCCAGCTTTCCTGCCAGCGGACTGACGGTGGTACTCACGATCGCACCTCGCGTAACCGACGATACCGTCGAATCAACGCGTTGGTGGAACTGTCGTGATTGAGACCACTGGCGTCTTTGCTGGCGATCTCACCCTCCACGCGCTTGGCCAATGCCTTGCCAAGCTCCACGCCCCACTGGTCGAACGAGTCGATGTTCCAGATCACGCCCTGCACGAACACGCTGTGCTCATACAGCGCCACCAGCGTGCCTAGCGTGTAGGGGTCGAGTCGCTCAGCAAGAATCGTAGTGCTCGGCCGATTTCCTTCGAACGTTCGCTGGGGCACCAGATCGGGAGCAGTGCCTTCCGCCTTCACTTCATCAGCGGACTTGCCGAATGCCAGGGCCTCGCTCTGCGCGATCAGGTTGGCTATAAGCAAGTCGTGCTGGTCACCGCCGTGTCCGTTCGGCAGCAGGTTCAACGGTTGGCAGAAGCCGATGAAATCGCACGGGATCAAACGGGTGCCCTGGTGAATCAGCTGATAGAACGAATGCTGTCCGTTGGTACCCGGCTCGCCCCAGTAAATCGGACCGGTTTCGTAGTCCACCGTCGCACCGTCGAGCGTCACGTGCTTGCCGTTGCTCTCCATCGTCAACTGTTGCAGGTAGGCTGGAAACCGCTTCAGGTATTGCTCGTAAGGAAGCACGGCTACCGTCGAGGCGCCGAGGAAATTATTGTTCCAGATGCCGAGCAACCCCATCAGCACTGGCAGATTGCTTTCCAGCGGCGCCTGACGGAAATGCTCATCCATCGCGTGGAAGCCGGCAAGCATCTCGTGGAAATGGGCCGCACCGATGGCCAGCATCGTCGACAGGCCGATCGCGGAATCCATCGAGTAGCGGCCACCCACCCAATCCCAGAATCCATACATATGACTGGTATCGATGCCGAACTTGGCGACCGCTTCGGCGTTCGTGGATACCGCTACAAAGTGCTTGGCGATAGCTCCGCCATTATCGGCGTCGGCGCCCCCCAGTCCGCGCAGGCACCATTCGCGCGCCGCATGCGCGTTGGTCAGCGTCTCCTGCGTCGTAAAGGTTTTGGAACAGATGATGAAAAGCGTCTCCGCCGCATCCAGGTCACGCGTTGTCTCGACAAAATCCGTCCCATCTACGTTGGAGACGAACCCGAAGGTCATCTGCCGCTGGCTGTAGTAGCGAAGCGCCTCATAGGCCATGACAGGCCCAAGGTCTGACCCGCCGATGCCAATGCTGATGACATGGCGAATGGGCTTGCCGGTATAGCCGAGCCACGTTCCGTCGCGTACACGTGCCGCCAGATCAGCCATGCGATTGAGCACATCGTGCACCTTCGGCACGACATTCTTTCCGTCGACATCAATGCGCACTCCCACCGGTGCGCGCAAAGCAATATGCAGGACAGCTCGCCTCTCGGTGGCATTGATCTTGTCGCCCCGAAACATGGCTTCCATGCGCTGCTTCAAACCACAGGCGTCGGCCAGCTCGCGCAGCAAGCGCATTATTTCATCAGTGACGCGTTGCTTGGAGTAATCGAAATACATGCCAACGGCCTCGACATGAAGCCGCTCGCTGCGAGCCGGATCAAAGGCAAACAGTTCACGAAGATGGTTACGATCCATCTGCCTGGCGTGCTGCAATAGCGCCAGCCAGGCCGGCAGCCATGTCAGGCTCGCAGCGGCTGATGTGATGGGAGAAGGCATCATGACGCGGCTCGCTGCGTGGCCGTGGAAAGCCCGGCACCCTTGTCCACGATACGCCGCAGCAATTGCTGCCAAGACCTGACGAAGGATTGCGCGCCTTCGCTTTGTAACCGGCTTGCCAGCGCATCAATGTCGATACCCGCCCGCTCAAAGCGGGCCAAGACGTTCTCGGCATCGCCGCCGTCTACGTCCATAACGCCATCCGTCGCGCCGTGCTCAGCAAAGGCCAGCAAGGTTCTCTCCGGCATGGTGTTGACGGTGTCCGGAGCCGCCAATGCCTGGATATATAGCGTGTCCGAAGCCTTGGGATCCTTCGTGCCTGTGCTCGCCCACAGCAGGCGCTGGGGCAACGCGCCTGCGTCGGCTAGCTTGCGCCAACGCGGCGTGGCGAGCAGCTCGCGATAGGCGCGATACGTAAGTTGGGCAACCGCGATACCGAGATTGTTGTGCAGCTCGGCTGGTACCTTGTCGTTGGCTGCTACATCCCAGCGGCTCACAAACACGGAGGCCACCGAGCCGATTCGTGGATCCAGTCCGGCTTCAATGCGCCGCTCGATGCCGCGCATATAGGCCTCTGCGGCGGCAAGATATTGTTTGCAGGAGAACAGCAGCGTCACGTTGATCGGTATGCCTGCGTAGATGGATGCCTCAATAGCCGGAAGCCCCTCAGGGAGGCCTGGGATCTTCACGAGTAGATTGGGCCGAGTCGCTTGCGTGTGAATCCGCTTCGCCGCCTCAATGCTGCCGGCGGGATCACTGGCAAGCAACGGCGACACTTCCATCGAAACCCAGCCGTCGACATGGCCACTGGCCTCGTACGCGGGCCGGAACATATCGGCGGCACGGCTGATATCCTCCAGCGCCAACTCCATGAACAGGCTTTCGCCAGATTTCCCGGCCTTCACTTTCTCGCGGATGGCTGCATCATATGCTTGGCCGCTGCCAATAGCTCCATCGAAGATCGTGGGATTGGAGGTGAGGCCGGTAATCGAGAGATTGTCGATGTAACGACGCAAGATGCCGTTATCGAGAATCTCTCGGGTGATATTGTCCAGCCACAGGCTCTGGCCGAGATCGTGCAGTCGACGGGTGGGTTTCATGGCTACTCCGGAGGGGCTGCCTTAGTGGTGCCGTCGCGACTGGCGCGGGCGACATGGAGATTGGCGATGGCGGGAAAATCCGCGCGCGCCAATCCCCACAGATCGCTGATGTGGTCGATGGTGTAGTCGGGCGCGAGGTCGAGCGAGACCTGCGTCGCTTCAGCCGCGTGGTATCCCTGGCGAACGAACACAGTGCTGACTCGGCCACTAAGCACTCGTTTGACCGCAGCTAGCAATCCCGGCTTGTCATCGACCATGACGTAATGTGCAGCGGGATAGCGCTGCAGTGTCGCGTCGATCATGCTCTCCTTGTGCACATGGACCAGCACGCGGCCCTCCACGGCATCCCAGAGACCAGCGCGCTGGATCTTGCGCGGCTGAAACACGATGTCGCCATCGAAAAGAATGACGGATGTACCAATCGCTTCCAGGTATCGAATGGCCTCTAGTGCGTGCGGATAGACCCGCTCAACGAAGGGGTAATCGAGCAGAAAGAACGACAATTGCAATAACGCCGCTTCGTTACCGTTGTCGGGGCGGAACTGCTGTAGCGCGCCCAGGTAATCGGCGTAGCCCGGTGTGTCCCGCAGACTGGCGTAGATGGACCAATAGCGTTCGCGCTCTTCCTTGCCGAAGTCGCAATCGAGCCGTGCCGCGAGGTCAGCCGCAAAGCGGTCATTGTCGAGCAAGGTATTGTCGACATTGAGCAGGAACACCAGTGGACGCGTCGTCAACATGGCGTCGTCGCCTCCGCCCTCGGATCGTGCCAATCCCCTCCCTTCGTCACGAGATCGGCCGCCAATGCGGGCCCCCAACTGCCGGCGGCATACTCATGCACAGGCTCGGCCCCGCCCAACGCAGGATCAATCACGGCCCACGCCCTCTCGACACAGGCGTCGCTGGTGAACTGCGAGGCATCGCCACGGATGGCATCGCCAAGCAGTCGCCGATAGGGCTGTTCCTCCTGCGAGGGCTGATGCCGCGCTATAAGCTCCACGGCTTCGCCGCGCATTGCCTCGCCCGCCTGCTTGACGCGCGCACCAGCCGATATCACAACTTCGGGACTGAGCCGAAAGCGAAAGTAGTTCGACTGCGCCGGCGTGATCTCATCGAACACGGATAGCGGCGGGCGCTTCAGATTTACCATGACCTCGGTGGTCGTGAGCGGAAGGCATTTGCCGGCACGGATATAGAACGGCACGCCAGCCCAGCGCCAGGTATCGATATGCAGACGCAAGGCCGCGAAGGTTTCGACCTGGGACTTCGGCGCAACACCTTTCTCCTGGCGATATCCCTTGAACTGTCCTCGCACGACTTCCCGGGGATCTAGTGGGCGCATGGCCTGGAATACCCGAAGCTTCTCGTCGCGCATCGCGGCGGCGTCATGGCCGATCGGCGTATCCATTGCAAGTAGCGCAGTGATCTGCAGCAGATGGTTCTGCACCACGTCACGAAGTGCGCCGGTTTCTTCGTAAAAGCTGCCGCGACCCTCGACGCCAAAGCTCTCAGCCATGGTGATCTGCACGCTGTCGACGTAGGTGCGATTCCAGATCGGCTCCAGGAAGGTGTTGGCAAAACGGAAGTAAAGCAGGTTCTGCACGGCCCCCTTGCCTAGATAGTGATCGATGCGAAAAATCGACGACTCGGGGAACACCTTATGCAGCGTGCGATTCAGCGCCTTGGCCGATGTCAGGTCGCGCCCGAACGGTTTCTCAACCACGATCCGTGCGCCTTTAGTGCAACCCGCCTTTGCCAGCCCCTGCGCCACCGTGCTGAACATGCTGGGCGGAATGGCCATGTAGTGCAGCGGGCGCTGTGCTTCACCTAGCGTCTGCCTGAGCTGGCTGTAGGTCGCTGCATCGTTGTAGTCGCCGTCGATGTAATTCAGTTGCGCGGTGAGCCTGGCGAATGCAACGTCGTCGAATCCACCGTATTCGTCCAGGCTGGACTTCGCACGTTCTTGCAGTTGCTCTCGCCCCCAGCCGGCATGGGCCACGCCGATGATCGGCATGTCCAGCTCACCCGCTTGAATCATGGCCTGCAATGCCGGGAAGATCTTCTTGTACGCGAGGTCACCGGTCGCACCGAAGAAAACAAACGCATCAGAGGAAGGGCTCGTCATGATGGGTTGCGGGTTCCTTTATGGCTTTAGGCGGGCAACCGCTATAGCCAACGCGGTTGACGAATCCTGAGCATGGCCCATGTCGCGTTAAGATCGGGCATCTATGACCTTGCCATGATGTGACGCTTGTCCTAGGTAGCCAACCGGCACCACACATCGATGTAATGGTCTATGCCATCGTCCGTCAGCAAGATGCATTGGCCACCCTGAAGTTCACCATCAAGACTGATCTGATCGCCACCTTCGCCGTCGTCGTCTCGGGTGACAGAGATGTGGTAATCCGTTTCGGCGTGACGATAATCCAGCTTGAACGACTGCCAGTCGGCCGGTAACAACGGTGCAATGTACAGATACTCGCCTTCCATGCGCAGGCCAAGCAGCGACTCCACCAGTAGTCGATACATCCAGCCTGCCGAGCCGGTGTACCAGCTCCAGCCGCCGCGTCCGACGTGGGTGGCTGCAGCGTAGACATCCGCAGCAATCACGTATGGCTCGACCTTGTAAATCTCCATGGTCTCGGTGGTCTGGCTATGGCTGACTGGATTGATCATGCGCTGCAGCTCCCATGCCCGCTCGCCGTCGCCCAGCTTGGCAAAGGCCATGGCGGCCCAGATGGCGGCGTGGGTGTATTGTCCGCCGTTCTCGCGCACGCCCGGCACATAACCCTTGATGTAACCGGGGTCAGATGTGGAGCGATCGAACGGAGGATCCAGCAATTGGACCAGCCCAATGTCGCGACGCACTAGTCGCTGCTCCAGCGATCTCATCGCCTGTCTCCGCCGAGCATCATCTGCAGCGCCCGACAGCACCGACCAGCTTTGTGCGATGGAGTCAATCTGGCATTCGTCGTTGTCCGCCGAGCCAAGAGGTGTGCCGTCGTCAAAGTAGGCGCGCCGGTACCATGCGCCATCCCAGCCATGCTGTTCGAGGTTCCTCTTTAGCAGCACAGCCTCGCTTTCGCAGCGCGTTGCAAATCGTGCATCACCTTGAAAACGCGCGATTGGAGCGAACTGAAGCAACACGTCGTAGAGGAAGAAGCCGAGCCAAACACTCTCGCCGCGCCCGTGCTCGCCCACACGATTCATGCCATCGTTCCAGTCGCCACAGGCGATCAACGGCAGGCCATGTGAGCCGCGCGGAGCGGCGTGTTCAATGGCCCGAACGCAATGCTGATAGAGCGTTTCACGCAGCTCCGACCGTGCGGGCAAATCGTAATAGGACTCCTCGTCCGTGTTAACCAGTCGACCTTCTATATAGACGGCCATTTCGTCGAGCACACCACGATCCCCTGTCGTGACGACATAGCGACTCGCTGCCAGGGGCAGCCAGAGATAATCGTCCGAACAACGGGTGCGCACGCCCCGATCCAACGGCGGATGCCACCAGTGCTGAACATCACCTTCAGGAAACTGGTGTGCGGCACAAAGCAACAAATGCTGACGCGCGCGATACGGAGCCGCGTGCACCATGGCCATCGAATCTTGCAGTTGGTCACGAAAACCGATGGCGCCACCGGACTGGTAATAGCCGCTGCGTGCGAGAAAACGACAGGCAATGGTTTGATACATTAGCCAGCCATTGACCAGTACGTTGACCGCTCGATCCGGCGTATGGACCTGAACCTTGCCAAGCGTCCAATGCCAATGAAGTCGCACTGCATCAAGTGCGGCCGCGGCGCTACCGAGTCCACGACATCGTTGCACGAGCTCAATCGCCGCTTTGGTGCCGGCGCCCATTCCGAGCCGGAAGATAATTTCGTACTCATCGCCATCATCCAGTTCAAAGGGGATCTGGATGGCCCCGCAAGGATCCAGCCCAGCGCCCACCTGGCCTGATAGGGTTGCATTTTCCATTCCCGCTGGATTGCGCATACTGCCATTGCGGCCAAGGAACTCACTGCGATTGCCGCTCACGCTACGCGTAGGGTTGTCGACGTCGAAAAATGCCACGCGATCAGGAAACTCTGTGTTGTAGGCATTACGCGCGAGCATGGCGCCAGTCACCGGGTCCGACTCTGTAACCACGTGCATGCCCGTCCGCGAGTGCAGGTCGCCAAGCACCCACTCGACATAGCCTGTAGCAGATAGTCGCCGCAAGCGACCCGAACCATTACGCACCTTCAGCACCATGAACTTCACCGGCATGTCCAGCGCGACGTAGATCCATAGCTCGGTGCGAATTCCGGCCTCTTGGTGCTCGAATACGCTATAGCCAAAACCGTGCCGCGTTAGATATGCGCCCTCGCCTCGCCGTGGCAACGGTGTCGGCGACCAGTAGCGCCCGGTCTGCTCGTCGCGCAGATAGATGGCTTCGCCACTGGCGTCGGTAACCGGATCATTGCCCCAGGGTGTTAAGCGGAATTCGTGCGCGTTTTCCGCCCATGTATAAGCACCACCGCTTTCAGAGACGACGGTGCCAAACTGCGGGTTTGCCAATACGTTGACCCATGGGGCTGGCGTGGACTGGCCCGCCGCCAAAGTGATGACATATTCGGTGCCGTCGGCACTGAATCCGCCATAGGGGCAGTTCAGCTGCAGGCTGTCAGGCAAGGCATCGGACGTCGGGGTAGTCTGGTCAAACTCGGAAATCCAGCTCTCTGTGATTTGCAGGCGCGCCGGGCTTGTGCGCAACTGGCGACGCCCGATTTGTTCTACAAGGCTGCCTCGATTGTCTGTAAGCACCAGGCGCGCAACTGCCTGTACCAGGATGCGATCCTCATGGGAGAGTTGCTGGGCTGAGCGCACGAAGATGCCGCCGGGCCGATCGATCAGGCTCGCCTCGACCCCAGATGCGATCAAGCCCATGATCTGATCCTGCAACTGTTGCCGATAGCCAGCGTAATCCTCATTCCAAATCACCAGATCCACAGCCAGGCCCTTGAGTCGCCAATATGCGTGCGCCTGGACCATTTGGCGTACCAGCTCGATCCGGGAGGCATTGGAGACGCGCAAGAGCACAATGGGCAGGTCGCCAGAGATCGCCTGCCCCCACAAACCAGATTGCCCTCGTCGATTGGCACGCAAAATTCCTGCCTCCGCACGCAATGGCGCGCTGGCGTAAATGATGGAGGCGGCCATCTGCTCATATAGCTGCGCGTCGGCCAGACTGGCATTGAGTTGCCGCAGCAAAACCTGGCTATGGGTCCAAGCTAGGTCGAATACACGATCGGCCAGATGCCGGTCGCGATACTTCTCGATCAGGTGTAGACAAGCTTCTCGACTGTCGATGACTCCCGTGACCATATCCACCAAAGCAGACTGCTCCGGGTCAAGCGTGATTCGGCAGCGAATGGCTACAATCGGGTCGAGTACTGACCCCTCACTGTCCGATAGACGACCAGTGCCGTCGGCGGATGAGTCCATGGCGGCAGGGTCCGCTAGGCTATGGCCACGGCCGATAAAGCGGGCACGATCAGTCTCATACGAGATCGCATCAATATCCGCATCATGCACCGCCATCAGGTGACACATCCAGGGCACAAAGTCGCTACTGGAGCGCGGCCGCCTCGTGCAAATAATCGCCTGTAGCGTGCGTATCAGCTCAGTTTGCACAAACAGGTTACTAAAGGCTGGGTGCAATGCGTCGGCGATGGCCGGCGTCAGAACCACCTCGGCGTAGCTGGTTATCTCGATGGTGCGCCTCGCCCGCCCCCGGTTAGTCAACCGGATACGACGAAGCTCAATATTGTCTTCGGGCGACACGACGATCTCGGTATGCGCATCGAAATCGCACTGGCGCACGCGAAACTCCGCGCGCGCGTCTGAAAAAATCGCCTCGTAATGGTCCGTCTTCATCAGCATCGGCTGGTGCATGGCGGACCAGCATTCCCCGCTGGCCACATCACGCAGATAACAAAACATGCCCCAGTTATCGCGGCTGATGTCCTCGCGCCAGCGCGTCACGGCCATATCCCGGCAGCGACTGTAGCCACCCCCTGCGCTGCTCACCATGACGTGATACTGACCATTGGAGAGCAACTGCACCGCCGGCCTCATCCGATCTGGGTCGGTGAACACGCGAAGGGTGGACTCCGCTGCGGGCGCCGGCCCTTGCACATTGGAGAACTCGGCGGTGTGCAGATACTCCATCGCTGTCTTGGGCATGCGCTCCTGCAGCAGGAGCAGCGTCGCCTGCAGGCTCGGGTCGGACTCGAACCGCCTCTGCATGGGCTGCTGCCGAAGCACGTAATCCAGCGCCAACAAACTCATGCCCTGATGGTGGGCCATGAAAGAGAAGATCACCGCCGAACTTTGCCCACGTGGCAAACGAGCCGGGGTGTAGTCGATCGCCTCATGCAAACCGAAGCGTCCCTCTAGTCCTTCACTGGCAAGTCGCTGCAGATTGGCGCACGCCTCCTCGGGTGCCACCATCAATGCCAGTGCCGTGGCGTACGGGGCCACCACCAACTCTTCACCCAGGCCGCGCTTGAGACCCAAGCCAGGAACGCCGAAGGCGCGGTACTGATAGTTCATGCGGGCATCCATCGCGTTGTACCCTGATTCGGAGATGCCCCAGGGCGCACCGCGCTGATTGCCATACTCGATCTGCCGGGCTACGGCGGCACGGCAGGTCTGATGAAGCAGGCTGCCCTCGTAATTTGGCATCACCAGCATGGGCATCAGGTATTCGAACATCGAGCCCGTCCAGGAAAGCAGCACCGGCTCGCCACCCGCCGTCGTCAGCAAACGGCTGAGCGTGAACCAACTCTCCTGCGGCAGCTGCTCCTGCGCGATGGCGACAAAGCTGGTAAGCCTAGCCTCGGAGGCGAGCAGATCGTAATAGCCCGCATCGAGCCGACGCTCGTCCAGGTTGTAGCCAATGGTCAGCAGATCGCGGCGCGTATCGTAAAGAAAGCCGAAATCCATGGTGGCGAGCTCACCCAGCTGCCTCACCAACCGGGCAATCAGCGCCATGCATTCCACGGCTGCCCGCTGCGCCTGTGCTGACACCTGCGACGGAACACCCGTGTCCCGTCCCATCCCTCCCCCCGCCAGCTGCCGCAGGGACGGGATACTGTTCTGCCAGACGCCTTCATCATCAGCCGGACCGGACACGAAACGGCCAAAGTAGACACTGGCATCACGACATTGCATAAGCAATGCCACAAGCCAGAAGCCGGGCTCGTCTTCCGGATTGAGCTCCAAAGACATCGCCACGGCCTCGCACTCCGCAAGCAGTTGACTCATGCAGGCTTCCGCCTCAATGAGCGACACCGGTGGTGCTGCACGAGCACCATCAAGCTGCAGTTGGAAATCGCCTAGCAGACGCGTATCGATACCACGTACCGCAAATTCGCTCAGCAAGATCTCAAGCGTATCGACCAGTCCATCGAGAAGGCGCGCATCAAATAGTGGGTCATCCGCCAATGCCGACAGGCCAGCGCGGAGCGTCAGTAGATGACCGGCAAGATTGCCGCTATCGACGGCGGAGATGTAATGCGGGGGAAGTGGCAGCAGCGAAAGGGTGTCGTACCAGTTGTAAAAATGTCCCCGATGACGCTCCATGCACTGCATAGTGTCGAGGGCACAGGCGGTGCGCTCCATCAGCCGAGCTGACGTCAGGTAACCAAAATCGTAAGCCGCGAGATTCGCCAGCAGCGCCAAACCCATATTGGTAGGCGACGTGCGGTGCGCAACGGTTGGCGAAGGCTTCTCCTGGATGTTGTCTGGTGGCAGCCAGTTTTCCCGTGGCCCGACATGCGCCTCGAAGAACGCCCAGGTCTTGCGCGCCAGTACGCGCAAGAAGCGTAGTTGGTGCTCGGCGGGCTCAAAGTCGATGCGCGCGGGAGGCTTGCTCAGCCACCACGCAATAGCCGGCGCAACCAACCACGACAGCAGAATGGGTCCCGCCACGCCTAACGCCACTGGCCGCCGCATTGCCAATGCCAGGATAACGATCACCGCGAGACACGGCACCACCCACATTCGCCGATAGATCCCCGCCAACGAAGTCGCGCTGGCACGTTCGATTTCCCGGGATGCACTCCACTGCAACAAGTGACGCCGCGTTATCAGCACACGCCACAGCGTTCTTGCGACCGCATCCAGGCTATAAAACGCTTCGTGCGGCAGCCACACCAATACGAGCAAGGCACGCACGAAATGTTGAGCCGCGGCATGCAGCGCCACGCGAAGGTGTTGATCCAGCGGCAAGTCCCTCGATTTCTGCAACAGGCCGAGCACCGACGTCAGCCACGGCGGCAGCAACAGGACTGTCAGCACGCCAATTGTCCACCAGGCCACGGATGACATGGCAAGCCAGCTCAATAGGAGCAACGCCAGCAACGCGGGTGGAACCAGGCTGCGCCGCAGGTTATCGAATATCTTCCAGCGCGATAGCGCCGACAATGGGCTTGACTTCGTCGCCCCGTTCGGCGCCAGTGCACGTGGAAGCAGCCAGGGAATCAACTGCCAATCGCCTCGGATCCAACGATGTCGGCGCTTGGCGTCCGCGCTGTAGCGCGAGGGATACTCCTCATATAGTTGCACGTCGCTGATCAGGCCCGATCGCGCATAACAGCCCTCGATCAGGTCGTGACTGAGAATGCTGTTGTCTGGAAAGCGCCCCTGCATCGCGCGCTCGAAGGCATCGAGGTCGTAGATCCCCTTGCCGATGAACGACCCTTCTCGAAACAGATCCTGGTAGACATCCGACACGGCTCGCGTGTAGGGATCAATGCCCGCATCACTGCCAAACAACCTTGCGTAGACCGAGCGCACGGCGCTGGGCAGGCTGATGCCCACCCGCGGCTGGAGAATGGCGTAGCCCGCCACGACCCGCCGCCTATCCTTGTCGAAGACCGGGCGATTGAGTGGATGGGCCATGGCGCCGACGAACTGGCGCGCCGCGCCTCGTGGCAGCTGGGTATCCACATCCAGGGTAATCACATACCTTACATCCATGAGCCCGGCGATGCGGCCGACGATCAAGGAAAATCGACCCGTATCGCCACTGCGAAGCAAGGCATTTAGATCGGCCAGCTTGCCGCGCTTGCGCTCGGCGCCCATCCAGACCTTGTCGATGGCATTCCAGCGGCGGGGGCGATGAAAGAGGAAGAAGCGATCGATATCCGTCTTCGCATAGGTCTCATTGAGCTCGTCGATTCTGCGTTCCGCCATCTGAAGCAGTCCTGCGTCTTGCTCCGTCACCTCCACATGCGCGTCCGTGAAGTCAGTGAGCAATGCGAAATGAAGATGCTCGTCGCGATTGGCGAGAAAACGAACCTCAAGACCCTCGAGCAGCTCGTCCACATCTTCCGCACTGGAGAACATCGAGGGCACTACCACCAAGGTACGCATTTCGTTGGGCAGGCCCTCCGAATAGTCCATGCGCGGCAACATCTGCGGTTTGACCACGATGGACGCCAGCCAGTTGACCAGACTTATCGAGAGCTGGCTGGCTATCAGGGCTATGGGCAAGGTGACCATCAAGCGCCAGAGACCATGGATGCCGCTGTTCGCAAGACTAGCCAGCAGAGGCCATGCCAGCGCCGCCGTCAGGAGCACGGTCGTGCCGAGATAGAACGTCAGCGGCGCACGTTTAACCCGTTGCTGCCAGACGGCGCCATAAGGCTGTCTTACAGCGATACGCTCTTCGAGTACAGGCAATCCCCGATCAACCAGGTAAAAGCCGACGTGCGCCTCTACTTCTCTGTTTGCCCCCGCCTGCGCGCGCGCCCTAGCAAGCTCGATAGACATCTTCGCCACGTCGGTCTCGGATAGCTCGCTATGCCGTGCCAACCATTCCACGACATGCCGATAGTGATCGCGCGTAGCGAAGTCCATCGATGTATAGACGCCCGCAGGATCGTCTTGCAGGATGTGCTCGACGACACTCGTGGCTTCCACGAACTCACGCCAGTCCAGGGCGGAAAGCATCCGCAGGCTAGCAATGCTGTTGCCAATGGAGACCTGGTCGGCCGCCTGTTGTTGCGCCTCCATCTGCACGAGCCGCTCGATGCTCAAACCCGATTCGGCAAGGTGCTGTTCGATCCAGTTCAGGGGCAACGCCAGCGCAGGCCCCTGCCCCTGCAATCGCCGCGTCAATTCGGCCACGAAGGAGCTGGCCAGGGGCGGATGGGATCGCGCCATGTCGGCCACGGCGAGCACGACACTTTTGGGATCGCGCTCGGCAATCTCCGTCATGCGGTCGGCCCACTGATCGGCCAGGTTGCGGTCATTCCAATCGACCATCACGCGGGAAGCCACGCGCCGAAGGTTCTCGATCAGGGCCAGCCGAAGCATGATCGGAATTGCCCACAATTCACCCAGCGTAAGTGGCCTGACGCTCTGGTAAGAGGTGACAAAGCGGCTCAGGCTTTCACTATCAACGCGCCCATCACCATGGGAAATTGTCTCCAGCGCAATATCGTAGACACGCGGTAGCCGGGCCGACGGCCCGGTGAGCAATCGTGGTAGTTCAAGACTGTAGCTCTTGGGGAGATGTCGCTGAGCGATGCGAATCTGCTCTTCGATCAGGTAGTAGTTGTCGAGCAGCCATTCGGCGGCCGGTGTGATGCGACGATCCGCACGATGGGCATGAGTGAGCCTGGCACAGGAGTGCGCGAGCACAAACTTATTGTCGGCGAGACGGGCCAACAAGGAATTGTCACGCGATTTGGCGCTAGACCGATGCGCATTAGCCAGCGCTGTGCCGTACAGATCCATCTGATCGGCACTGAACAACTCCGAGCGCAGGGTCGGCTCCGGCGTGTGCTCGATATGTCGCCGCCATCGCAGCTGTCGGCGGAAGGTAGCCCTGAGGCGACGGAACGAGGACGAAGCGAACGGATTGCTGATCTTCAAAAGTCACCGTCCCTCTAGAAATCATGCGGAGCGGCGAATCAACGGAAAATAAGGCCTGCGGATGCCGCAGCCCTCTATCCAGCATTGACAGTTTTACCCTGCAGGCAGGGAGAACCACGTGAAGGTGAGACACATGCCACGCCCTAGAGCGTCATGAACGAATCCAGATCACCCGAGCCAGGGGATATGCAACCAAGCACGTGGGTACCTGCGGGCTTAACCGCCAGTACAGCCAAACCTAGATCGCCAACCTACGATCTAGGCCGGCAGTGAACTCACACGATGGCGTGCAAGGCCTTTAGGTGGCCCGCACGGATATATTCATGGCCGGACAGACTCAATGCTGGCCCTTGTCATTGCCGCCCTCTTCTTTCGTGCCTGACTTCGCGGGCGAGGCAGGTCGCGACGCCTTTTGCTCAGGGGCTGCGTGCACTGAAGGTACCTGCAGTGGACTGGCCTTCGCCTGTGTAACAGTGTGTCCAGCAGCGACCGCGTGGTACTGCGACGCTGCAGTCGGCGCTCCCGTAGCCTGATGTGTGGTGTGTGCGGCGGGCGTGGTACGCGCGGCAGATGGCCCTGTCTGACTGACAGAAGCAACAGGATTGGCATGAGACTGACCTGCGTCATTTGCCGGAGCGCTGTGCACCGCACCCTCGCCGCGGCGATAGTCCTTAGTGACCGCCACGGGACGATAATTGGGAGTCACATGACTCCAATGCTCTCGCTGACCGTACCACGGACGATTGCGGTAGTAGTTGTCCCAGTAGGTTCCAAAGACGAAGGTAATGATAGGGATGCCGATCTTGACACCATAGGACGGAATGAGAACTCGCTGCCCCTGATAGTCCTCCTGCAGATCATTCCCGGCCACCCAGCCACGATCTCCACCCGTAATGACGTCGCACCATGACCAACCATTCACACAGCCCTGAATGGAGACTTCAGTGCCTGCGCCTAGCGTGACAACACCCGGATAGCTGGAGTCCGGTCCAGCGCGCATATCGACTTGCCCCGTGACATAGCCATCGGCCGCCATGGCCGATACGAATACAAACATGGAGAAGCCCAGTGCAGTGATGGAATGAAAGCGTTTCATCTGATTGCCCTCGTTGTGCTAGGCGTCAGCTATACGCTGTTGATGCATTCATCACGGTGCGCTGGCGCTCACAGCCGCTATATCGACACGGAAGGTAAGTGTCCAGTGGACTGACTGAACGACTTGACGAGCAGAGAAGCCTTCGCCGCCCATAAGGGCGGCGAGAGCCCCTCCCCGTCTATGCCTAGATGCGCCCCATGAACAAAAGCACGACGACGATGAGTAGAGCCAAACCGAAGCCACCGCTTGGCCCGTAGCCCCATTGACGACTGTAAGGCCAACTCGGGATCACCCCAATCAACAAGAGGATAAGTAGCACGAGAAGAATGGTGCCAATAGTCATGTCGGCTCTCGTTAAATCTGCGCAGCAGACTCCGCATCTCCTTCACCGTCGCGACCGACGGCGCTTCTGGATTGCGGATGCTTCGATCCGCCATGCGTACGTTGCGGAGCTAATCTACGCTCGTCACCGGCATCGTACTGTTCGGTAACGAACGCCGACGCGACGTTTTGGCACGGGAGAACTCAAGTGCTATGTGCGGTTGAGAACAGACGATCACCTCGGCTTGCCGCACCATCCACTTTTAATCTATGCGCGGCCTGAGCGCGGCATCTTCAATGCTCACCGGATTGAAGGAACAAGGTATTTCCCCGTCCGATGCAACGTCGGCGCATTAGGTTATCCGTAACGCACGACGCTGCAACAGGACACAGACCCTTCATATGAGGTAATCCCATGCTCGACCGGTTGCTCGATATGGCCTCGCACGGCCTGCTCCAGGTTGGGCTTGGCATGCTGCTGCTGTATCTATTCGTGATGACCCAGCTCACCATACTTACAGTGACGCTGTATCTGCATCGCAGCCAGGCCCATCGATCGATCGATTTCCATCCCGCGCTCGCACATATTTTTAGATTCTGGAGCTGGCTAACGACCGCGATGGTCACTAGGGAATGGGTGGCCGTACATCGCAAACATCATGCACACGCCGACACGGTGCAAGACCCTCATAGTCCGTACATTCTAGGCATCCATCAATTGCTGTGGAGGGGCGCGGAGTTGTATGCCGCGGTACGGAGCGACCCTGACCTGCTAGCGACGTATGGCCACGGTACAACCGATGACTGGATTGAGCGCCATATCTATACACCTCACTCCAACTGGGGCCCCACCCTGCTGGCCGTCATCAGCGTTGCTTTGTTCGGCGTTGGCGGGATGGCCATATGGGCCGTGCAGATGATGTGGATCCCCTTCTGGGCTGCCGGCGTGGTAAATGGCGTGGGCCACTGGCGAGGGTATCGCAACTTCGAAACGCCAGACACGTCCGCTAATATGGTGCCCTTGGCGATCTGGATGGGAGGTGAGGAGTTGCACAACAACCATCACGCCTTTCCCAGTTCGGCGAAATTCTCGGTGCGTCGCTTCGAATTCGACTTCGGTTGGCTGGTGATCCAACTGCTTTCCTTACTCGGCCTGGCACGCGTCCGACGCATCGTCTTCGATGCCAAGACGAACATGGCGGCCAGAACAGCGAGACGTGTCGCACTGACTCCCCGGGTGAAAGTGATGACTGAATTCTTCCGCAAAGTCACCTTACCGGTTGTGCACGAGGAGCTTCGGTGCCGGGATGGCAGAAGCCCGAAACTGTCGATACACCTGCGTCGCGCTCTGGCAGACGGTGGGCGCTGGCTTCCGGCGGACGAGCGTGAGCATCTCGATGCCTGGATCGTGACCCATCCATGCCTGCATACGATATGCCGACTGCGGAATCAGCTCGCGGCATTGATGGAGACACGCAATAAGGACCATGCGGCTGAGGCACTCTCCCAGTGGGTGCGCGAAGCCCAAGGTAGCGGCATTGAAGCACTCCAGCAATTCGCCCAATCCCTCAGCGATAGCATCGTCGCTCCATGCACCTACCTTCACCATTTGGACGAATGAGTATCCGAGTCCGCAGCACTAAGCTGACCTTTGCGCCAAATCGGCACCCAATAAGGCCCGATCGTCGATATCGATGGACAGGCGCAGATGTCTGACCCACTCTGGTCACTCCTAATTGGCGCGCTGCTGATCGCGATGGTGCTCACCGGGGCCGCGCTTGCACGCATCCTGCTTACCAGTGCGATGGTCTATCTCTGCATTGGTTATGCACTCGGGCCGGCATCGCTGGGCCTGATTGAGCTAGACCCGAGCCACCATGTCAGCTTACTGGGACGGATTGCCGAGGTAGCGCTGCTCATCTCACTGTTCACCGTGGGCTTGAGGATGGGAGTGCCGATACTCGACAGGCGCTGGATACTTTCGCTACGACTTGCCTTCATCTCCATGACCATCACGGTCGGACTCATTGCTGCCGTGGGCGTGTCGGGACTAGGCCTTTCCTGGGGGGCAGCAGTACTGCTGGGCGGCATTCTTGCGCCAACCGATCCAGTGCTGGCGTCCGGCTTCAAGACCGAGCGCGGCACCGACCCGGATAGCCTCCGCTTCAGTTTGGCTGGTGAGGGTGCACTGAACGATGGAACTGCTTTTCCCTTCGTGCTGCTTGGCCTCGGCTTGCTGGACAAACATGGGCATGACCTTCGCATCCTGCATTGGTGGTCGGTCGACCTGATGTGGTCCACAGGGGGTGGACTGGCTATCGGAGCGGCGCTGAGCGGGGTGATTGGCAAACTGATCGTTCACCTGCGCACACGTCATCAGCAAGCGATAGGTCTCGATGAGTTCGTATCCCTTGGTATCGTGGCAGTCACTTACGGCGTGGCTCAGCTATGCCATACGTCGGGCTTCCTGGCTGTGTTTGCTGCTGGACTGGCCTTGCAGCGAGTGAAAGAACAGCCGCGCGAAGGGACGACATCCCTTGGCGTAGCGCCGAACTTCCGCCGGCACGCCTACGGTGCGCTGGCCACACACTCTCATCATGCCAGCGCTGCCATGACGGATGCCGTCCACGGCTTCAATGGACAATTGGAGAAGCTCGCCGAACTGACCATGGTGCTACTGGTTGGGGCAATGCTTCCCTATACCACCCCCTGGAGCGCCTTATGGTGGTTCATTCCGTTGCTATTTCTGGTGATACGTCCGGTGGCGGTACTCGCCGGCACCCTTGGGGAGCCGATGGACATATCGCAACGAGCCATGATCGGGTGGTTTGGCATTCGCGGCATAGGTTCGGTGTTCTACCTGTTGTTCGCCATTCGCTATGGCGTATCGGGCGTCCTGGCACAGGAGTTAATCACGCTTACGCTCGCATCGGTAGCTATCTCCATCCTTGTACATGGCGTATCGATTCGGCCCCTACTTCGATGGTACATACAGCGCATCGCATCACCACGCCAACCTGACTAGGCACTTCTGGCCTTAGGTTGGAGCCAAGTCGAGTCCCAGAGCTTCCTCCCTAACCATACCGTCCAAAGGTCCACGTTGCTGTAAGTGCTCATCGTCCAACTTGCCAAATTACGGACGGCCCTCACGACTCCCGCTGAACTCGGGGCATGTGTTCCGACCTCTTCGCATCGAGAGAACGGCCATGAAGAAACCTGTCGTTGCTCCCAACGGCACGCATCGCCCTCCCCTATGGCGCCGTCTCAGTGCAGGATTGATCACTGGCGCTGCAGACGATGACCCCAGTGGCATAGCCACGTACTCACAAGTGGGGGCTGCGTTCGGCTACGGAATGCTCTGGTGCATCGTGCTGACGATTCCCTTGATGATCGCGATACAGGCGATCAGTGCAGGCATTGGCCGTGTGACCGGACGCGGCCTGATGAGCGGCATCCGCACGTTCTATCCCAGAACACTCGTCTATGGGCTGGTCGTGTCCATTGTTGCCGCCAACGTCATCAACTTAGCGGCGGATATTGGCGCTATGGGGGGCGGCATTGAAGCTCCTTATAGGCGGTCCAGCACTGCTATATGCGGCCGTGTTTGCATTGTCCACACTGCTCCTTCAGATGTTTATCCCTTTCTCGCGCTACTCTCCAATCCTCAAATTTCTCACCTTGAGCCTGTTCGCATATGTTGCGACCGTCCTGGTTATTCATGTGCCATGGACGGCCGTGCTCAGGAGCATTGTCGTGCCGCCCATCGTAAGGGATGCCAAGTATGCTGTTGGCGTAGTTGCCTTGCTCGGCACCACGATCAGTCCCTATCTATTTTGCTGGCAGGCATCTCAGGAAGTAGAAGAGATGAGCCCGAGCAGCGGGAGAAGGCCATTGAAGCGATCACCATCACAAGCACCCGAAGCACTGCAGCGAATAGGTATCGACACCAGTGTGGGCATGGTCTTTTCGAACATGATCGCCTTTTTCATCATTCTGACCGCCGCCGTGGTACTCCACGCACACGGAAAAACGGACATCAATTCATCAGCCGATGCCGCTGAGGCGTTACGCCCCTTGGCAGGAAAGCTCGCATTTGGTCTATTTGCCGCGGGTATCATCGGCACGGGCCTTCTGGCTGTTCCTGTATTGGCAGGCGCCACGGCTTATGCTGCCGCAGATGCATTCGGTCAGCGAGCGGGATTGGAGCACAAGCCCCACGAGGCAAAATTTTTCTATGGCGCTTTGATCGTGGCGAGCGTGGTTGGCATGGCGCTGAACTTCACGCCCTTGGACCCCGTCAAGGCGTTGTACTGGAGCGCAGTGGTCAACGGTGTCGTCGCTGTACCTTTGATGATTGTCATGATGCTAATGAGCTCGCGGGTCAAGGTGATGGGCGAGTTCACGCTTCCTTGGTTCCTACAGCTCTTTGGCTGGCTCGCGACAGCAGCGATGGCAACGGCGGCAGTCGTTATGTTCGCCACCTGGGGGAAGTGACAAACCGCAATGGCAACCGTATCGCTCCCAGCGCACCACTCCTGAGAGATGGCTTGACGTCAGGACATTACGAGTGCTCGGCGACGCCCCTCCATCTTCGCCTCCCGATCCGCCTCGCGCTCGCCGGCGAAGACGCCAGTAACCCCTTCTTCGATGGGAACTGTCTCCCTTGCGTGTCGAACCGCTCTTAAATTTGTCGACCGCCTGCTCAACCAGTTTTGACTAGTCGGTCTGCGTGCAGCCCAGAAGGCCCAGGACAACCAGGAGCGCAAAGCCATGGGAAAGGGCCCTCCGTTTTCGACGATCCACAAATCCCCTTCGGTGCAGAACGGCTGAAGACTCGATCTAGGTATTTTGCGGATGACGAGATCTCCGCTCTGGATCGGAAGCGGACCTCCTCAGAATATTGTCTCTGGGGCCTGGCAGTAGCAGGCCGCTCGCATCGGAACCGTACCAGAAAGACGTTCAGTGTCCGCCGGATCTGATGTTTGGTCTTACCGGAATCGACGTGCTTTCCGGCACAGATGGAAGATTTCAGCGAGTGCTAGGTCAGTCTCACCACCAGAAGATCATGATCGTGTGATATTGGCGTAGGCGCCTCCCATGCTGAGCCCGATGATCACGTTGAGCGCACTTCCTTACCCTCTGGCTTGGATGGGAAAAACGGCGTCCCATCCGCAGAATGGGTGCGCCAGCGCACCGACACGCGTGCCTCCCAATGGGAAGGTAAATCACTACCACTCACTCGCTCCAGGCGGGCGGGAGCGCAGCCGTGAATGCCATAACCCTATTCATCGTGGTCGCCCTGACGGCCGTCGGCGGCCTGTACATGTCTCGTGGCAGTCTGGGCCCGGCGATCGGCTTCTGGGTCATTGCCGCGATCGCTTCACAATCACTGAAAATGGCTAACACGTGGCAGAAGTTCGTCGTGCTGCGAGCCGGCAAACTACTGGGGGTACGGGGGCCTGGTTTGTTCCTCATCATCCCAGTGCTCGATCATGTCGTGGCCGTCATTGATGAGCGCATTCAGACCACCGCCTTCAACGCTGAGCAGGCACTGACGCGCGACACCGTACCCGTGAACGTGGATGCCATCATCTTTTGGCACGTGCACGACGCCAGAAAGGCCGCTCTTGCTATTACGGACTATCAACAGGCCATCGCGCGAGTGGCCCAAACGTCACTACGCGAGATGATTGGCTCGTCGATGCTGGCGTCTCTGCTCTCTGATCGCCAATCCGCGGACTTGGCACTATGCACGGAAATCGGACGCAAGACCCTCGAATGGGGTCTGACGGTGCGATCGGTGGAAATACGCGACGTAGCCATTCCCGTCGCACTGCAAGATGCCATGTCGAGACAGGCTCAAGCCGAGCGGGAAAAGCAGGCGCGTATCATTCTTGGGTCGGCCGAAGCTGAGATGGCGAGCAAGTTTGTCAGTGCGGCGAAGATCTACGCCGACCAACCGACAGCCCTTCAGTTGCGCGCGATGAATATCATCTATGAGACGACTAAGGAACGTGGCACCACCATCCTCATTCCCAGTTCGATGGTCGACAGCATGAATCCAGCATCGGCCACCGCATTGGCGCTCGCTGCACGAAGCGCCGCCATGCGTGCGGAAGAGCAACATGGCGTAGCCGGTGAATTGACTGCACTGCACACACCGATCGACACGGAAGTCGAGGTCGATCATGACGCCGTTAAGACAGCGGAGTGGAGCTTGGCCAGGGCATTGAATAACCTGATTTCCGAGGGTGGCTATGCACTTGCATCAGACGACGCCACGACACCTTCCACGCCAAGCCAGAAATCCGAGAAGTTACCGTAGTGGGCCAAACCAAGGCCCTCCCTATATTCGTGACACGCTCATGGGGGAATCATGACTACAGATCGAAAGCCGGAATCCAATCGCCTGGAGAGAGTCTTCGATGTATTGCTCGACCAAAATCGTCGACTACTGTACGAGAATGAGCTACTTCGTACTGAGCTCAAACGCCATCCAACGGGTGTTCTGCAGATCCGCTCTATCGAGCGTTCCCTGGCCTCGGCTTGGCGACACTGTGAATCCGAGGCTGCCGCTGGCGCTTGCAACAGTTAGTTTGCACTAGGCCACAGCGGGATTGGCCCGCGCACACACCCATACACCACGCGGCATCCGGTTTCCGCCTTCCATGAAGTGATCGACGAGGTACCGACCAGCGTGATCGATAAAAGGTCCGGAAGGCGTAGCCATTCCCGACAGGTGAAACTCATGCAGGATGCTTTATGGTCGCTACTCATCGGTACACTGCTCATCACCATGGTGCTTACTGGCACCATCCTAGCCCGACTGCTGTTGAGTGGCGCGATGATCTATCTGTGCGCCGGTTTTGCACTGGGTCCAGAATGGTTCGGGCTGATCACGCTCGATCCACTGAGGCACGCCGATGTGCTGGAGCACGTTGCCGGAGCCGCGCTACTCATCTCGCTCTTTACCGTGGGATTGCGCATGGGAGTGCCGCTGCTCGACCGGCGCTGGATCGTTCCGCTGAGGTTGGCGTTTGTCTCGATGGCTATAACGGTGGGACTGGTCGCCTTGGCCGGCGTGTGGGGCCTGCGGATGCCTATTGGGGCGGCCGTACTGCTGGGCGGCATCCTGGCGCCAACCGATCCCGTATTGGCATCGGGCATCAGGACGGAGCGCGGCGCGGACCCGGATCGCCTCCGTTTCAGCCTTGCGGGAGAAGGTAGCTTGAACGACGGCACGGCATTTCCGTTTGTGATGCTTGGGCTTGGTCTGTTGGGCCTGCATGAATTGGGCAGCGCCAATTTGCGCTGGGTACTGATCGACTTGCTTTGGGGGACCGCTGGAGGGCTGTTGATCGGAGCTGCGCTCGGCGCGTTGATAGGCCGACTGGTCGTCTATCTGCGTACGCGCCATCGGCAGGCTGTGGGACTAGACGAGTTCCTGGCGCTAGGACTGATCGCAATCGCCTATGGCGTGGCCCAACTTTGCCTTGCATCAGGCTTCCTTGCCGTGTTCGCTGCCGGGCTCGCGCTGCAGCGCGTGGAAGAGCAGCCAAGCAAAGGAAGTGCATCACTGGGCACATCAAAAGAAGTGCACGGTCACACCTATAAGGCGCTGGCCGCACATTCGCACCATGCCAGCGCAGCCATGACGCGTGCCGTACATGGCTTCAACGTGCAACTCGAAAAGCTTGCCGAGCTGACACTGGTGTTACTCATCGGCGCCATACTTGCTTATACGGAACCGTCGGCACTGTCCTGGTGGTTCATTCCACTCTTTCTGGTGGTGTTACGTCCACTGGCTGTGACTGCTGGAATGATAGGCGGTTCGAGCAGCCTCTATCAGCTAGCCATGATTTCCTGGTTCGGCATTAGGGGAGTCGGCTCTGTGTTCTATCTGATGTACGCCATTCGTCAGGGCATAACTTCTGCCCTGGCGAAGCAACTCACCACTATCACGTTGATCACCATCGTCGCGTCCATCGTCGTGCATGGGGCATGCCGTGCGCCCGCTGATGAAACGCTAGGATTGTCTATCGCGTGAAGGGACATTCCCGCCCGCCCCGTTCATGGCAGCCTACCGTCGGGCTTCAGCGGTTCGTTTTCAGTGTCTCCATCAAACAGTATCGGTGCCAGCGACGATATGCCTCCCGCGTCACACCACGACTTCCGCTTGGCGCCAAATATAGATAGTCGTTTGCTAGCGGCGAATACACCCCAGCTTCCGATTCGCTGATGAATCCATCGCGGTTAGTGTCCAGTGATTCGAATGATCGCCTTGGGGCGTCGGGTAACGCGCCGGCCTGGACAGATCGTATGGCCACCCGATTGCCCGTGCCGTTGGTCGTACCTGCAGAGGCGACGACCCGTGCATGCGGGTCAGACATGTCCATGGTGTCGTCCGACACCTGTGGCGTCGGAGGAATGGGGGAAATGGTGGCGCTATTCCGTGGCGCCACGTAGACACCCGACATGGCCAAGGACGAAGCCATGGCTAGATCAATGAGTGCCGTTAGTCGTACGCATCAAGAAGCGCTTCCTGCCAGTACGCGACCGTAAGGTGTTACCAAGTCATCGACTCAGGAGCTCCTTGTGGGCGTTGTTCTCTTCGTGGCCGTTACGCGCGGTCGCTCTTGCGGCTTCCGATCCCTGTCAAAATAGGTAACTTTTTGAAGCATCATGTAAAAAGCGCTGTAATAGCCAGATAGCCAACGGTTGGCTTCTTGACCTTCGCAGGGCCTGGGCGGGATGAAGTACATGGCGTTCATAAGGTTGCCCTTAATGTTGGCTCGCATCACGCGGCCGTAGCAAGCATCAGCCTGCAACTCCAGCGAAGCCGGAGATAGCTCAGTGGCGCAGAGTTCGGGCCGAGCGGCTGAGGCGCGTACATTGAGTCTGAGTAAACTCAGCGCTTCACTATCATGCGCCTGATCGTGTTACACGGGCGTGTGACGCGACTGAAGCAAGAGGTTTAAGCACGACGCTACAGATGCATGGGTAAGGAGGCCCTCACGGAATAATTCCTGGCGACGACGTTGAATCGCCCCGGGATTGGTGGAGGCTCCAACTCTTGAGAAGATGGAGCCATGAAGAAGTCAAACAAGTTCTCACCTGAGATCCGTGAGCGCGCTGTGCGCATGGTGCAAGAGCATCGCGGAGAGTATCCGTCGCTGTGGGCGGCGGTCGAATCGATTGCCCCGAAGATTGGCTGCGTGCCGCAGACGTTGCTGGAATGGATCAAGCGTGAAGAGGTCGATACCGGCGTACGTCCTGGCGTGACCAGCAGCGAGACGCAAC
>NZ_NRDP01000028.1:0-42397 GCF_002878475.1 Dyella sp. AD56 | reverse complement strand
CCAGATCCTTCAGTCGCTTTGCTTCGGGCACGCTCATGCCTCCGAATTTACTGCGCCACAGGTAATAAGAAGCCTCACTGAAGCCGTGCTTGCGGCACTGCTCCTTGACTGGCATGCCGGCTTCAACCTCTCGCAGGAAGCCGATGATCTGCTCTTCGGTAAAACGCTTCTTCACGTCCAATCTCCTTCGGTTGGGGGATTGGACTCCAAATCGAATCGCTACTCAAAAGCGGGGGGACGTCGCTGAGCGGTGTACTTGCAGCGCAAGGTCACCTTCATCTGGCACAGCTATACCTGCTGGTAGTGGCGTTTGGCGTCGCCGACGCCTTCGCCATGCCGGCGCAATCGGCCTACCTACCCTGGCTATTGCGCGGCAACCAACTGGTGGCCGGCACGGGTCTGAGCCAGGTTGCCGGGCAACTCACATCCATCCTTGGGCCTATCGCTGCGGGTTTGGTGATTGCGAAGCTGGGCGTTGCCTCGGCGTTCTACATCGATGCAGTGAGCTTCATTGTCGTGATCGTCGCTTTGATGCGATTGCCAGACCCCCAACGAGTGGCGTCCTCCACTCATCCGATCGAGGCCATGAAGCAAGGCATCTCCTATGTGCTTGCTGATGCGCCGCTATGCGCCATGATGCTGCTGGCGATGGTGGTGAACCTGTGCGTGACCGGGCCTTTGTCAGTAGGTATTGCGGACTTGGTGAAAACCCAGCTTGGCTCGGCGAGTGCCTATGGCGTGCTGCTATCGGCCGCCGCAGCGGGTGCCCTTGCCGGCGCCCTGCTGGCTAGCGTGTGGAAAGTTCAACGGCGAGGTTTGCTGATACTCGGAGGTAGTGCAGCATTGGGCGTATGCCTCGTCGGTATCGGTCTGCAGCACACGGGGGTTTATTGGCTGGCGTGCGTGCTGGCGTTGATCGGATGCGTGGCGGGATTCGTCAACGTGCATATTGGCGCCTGGGTGATGCAGCGTATCGACCCTGTAGTGCGCGGCCGCGTATCCAGTGTGCTTATTCTGGGTTCGCTAGGCATAGCCCCGCTTTCGATGGGTCTGGCAGGCCTCGCGTTGTTGGTGAATGTCTCAGCGTTGTTCCTTCTGGCTGGTGGCATTCTGATCTGCATTAGCGCAGTCGCCGCAAGAGGTACTTCGATAAGGTACATCACTTGATCACCCTGATTAATCAGGAGCTGGAGATGTCCTTGTTGATGCTTCGCAAGGTCCGCTTTCGACCCGAAGCGGACAGATTTCAAAGGGAGAAACATGGCCGAGAAGGACGACGGCTGGTTGACCGATCAGGCGGATCACCTGATTGGCGCCACGCTCATATGTCGCGAATGGGCGCCGGCTTGCGCTGAAGACGATCATGACCATTGCGCACTCTGTTGGGCCAAGTTCTCGAAGCTCGGGCTCCCGAGCGAACTACGGGTGGGCTGGTGTACAGCAGATGAGCGCAACTGGGTCTGCCAGCAGTGCGTCGACGATTTTACGGTTCGCTTTCAGTGGACTTTGAACGACAACCTGAATCTCGGGATTGTTTAACATGTCCGCTTCCGCCCCATAGCGGACATCACACGGTCAACCATTTGCGCCAATCAATCAGTGACGAACTGTGTGATCAACGATGAGGCGAACGCTTGGCGGTCTACTTTCGTCGACTGTCCGGGTGGTGTCCGCAGGAGTGTCCGCGGACGCTGCGACACACGATGGGGCGTTGCCGTAACTCTATGATTCGGATGATCGCTCCTCTCGATCTAGAGATGGCATATCGTTTGCTCAGTCACTAGGACTGCGATCCGGTGATTCTGGAGAACGATGGGGATGAGTAAATGAAATGGACTCTCGCCTTTTGCCTGTTAGCCGTATCGACCGCTGTCGGAGCCGTTGTCATCCGGGCAGATGTTGATGATGCCAAGTATCGAGTCCAGGCTTCCGCATTTCCCGCATTGGTAGACATGCCTGGTGAGGGGCATGGTGTCCTGATTGCGCCTCAGTGGGTCGTAACCGCAGCTCACGCGGCGCCAATGCAAATGCAAGGCATGGACGACGACGTATCTATTGGCGGTGTGGCGCGCAAGGTCAAGCGCGTCATCATGCATCCCGGTTACAAGAAAATGCCCGATCAACTGATCAAGGAGGCACTGGCATCCGGTAATCTATCCAAGGTGCATGCATTTCTGGACTCATCTAACGACATTGCGCTGATCGAACTCGCATCGCCAGTCACGGATGTAACTCCTGTTCCTATCTATCGTGGGAACAAAGAAGTGGGGATGACCGCGGAGCTTGTGGGTAAGGGCGCCACGGGCAACGGCACCAAAGGCCAGGACGCTCAAAGCTCGCATCGCACCGTTCTGCGACATGCCTTCAACGTGATTGTTGGTGACGACGCGCGCTATGTTTGGTATCGATTTGACGCGCCACCGTCCGCCCTTCCGCTTGAAGGCATCACGGGGAGCGGCGACAGTGGTGGTCCCTTGCTCATCGGGGATGGGAGCTCAAGGCAACTCGTCGGCCTGGCCTCTTGGAGCAGATATCCACCAGACCATCCATTTTTGAGAAAGTGGACAACAGATCGCCCGTTCGTGGAGGGCCTCTACGGCGAAATCGTGTACGCCGTTCGCGTCTCAAGCTACATCCAGTGGATAGAAGGCGCGATGTCTGCAAGCGCGAATCCGTAATGTCCGCTTCCGATCTATAGCAGACGTTTCAAGGGTCCAGTCGGCACCTACGTAAAACGTCCAGCCTGGGCGAAAACGGATCCTATCGATCGATTACAAAATAGTAGCGGCCGCCAAGATGTAGTTCGCGCCTTTGCCTCCCCCTTACGGATAAAGGAAAGCGCCAGTGGCTCATCGTGCAAAGATTGTCGCGGCATGTGCGTTTCTATGCATTGCCAATGGCCCATTATTTTGTCAGGCGATTCCAGGCACTACCCATGTTCCGAATGATTTGGAGCGACGGATCAATCAAATTGAATCCTGTCTTCCAGATCCTGTCATCGTCAAGGGCGAGCCACCTTCCTGTCACACTCTTGCGGAGCGGATGCAGGCGTTACATGTTCCCGGAATAAGCGTTGCTGTTATTCACCATGGGGCCCTCGAGTGGGCAAAGGGCTTTGGTGTTGAGCGGATTGGCGGAGAACCCATCACCCCCGAAACGCTCTTTCAAGCGGGATCGATCAGCAAGCCGATTTCGGCCATGGCTGCGCTTCATCTCGTCCAACAGGGCAAGCTCTCGCTCGACTCGGATGTGAATAGCGTACTCACGACGTGGAAGGTTCCGGCGAGCCCGGCCGCCCCCGGTGCAGCGGTGACCTTGCGTGAACTTCTCACGCATACGGCAGGATTTACGGTGCATGGCTTTCCCGGTTACGCAGCCAATACTCCCGTACCAACGCTTGTTCAGGTGCTGAATGGCGAAAAGCCCGCCAACAACGGGCCCATTCGACTGGAAAGCGTGCCGGGTAGTCAGTGGAAGTACTCCGGTGGTGGTTACACGGTTATGCAACAACTTCTTTTGGACGCATCAAAACGACCTTTCGCCGAGCTGCTTCGCGACACGGTGCTGATTCCGATAGGTATGATCCATAGCACCTATGAGCAGCCCCTGCCGACTTCGCTCAAGGCCGATGCGGCGACTCCTTACGGTGTCAATGAAGAGCCCATTCCTGGTGGCGCACATACTTATCCCGAGAAAGCCGCCGCGGGCTTGTGGACCACGCCATCCGATCTCGCTCGGTATGTGCTTGAGGTCCAGCAGTCATTGCAGGGCAAAGCCAACCACGTACTCAATCCCGACCTGACGAAGCAAATGCTTACTCCTGGCAAAGGACATTGGGGCCTTGGTCTTGAGATCAGCGGCTCCTCGACCGAGCCCTATTTCTCCCACGGAGGTGTGGATGAGGGCTTCGAGAGCCTCTTGGTTGGATATGAGCACAACGGAGAAGGCGCGGTCGTCATGACCAACGCCAAAGGGGGAGGACGACTCGCTTCGCAGGTCATGATGGGCATTGCGGCTGCATACGCTTGGCCGGATTTTCAACCCGTAGTCCGCACAGCCATCGAGTTGGATCGGTCCGTTCTTGCTCGTTATGTGGGGACATACCAATTGGCACCGGACGTCAGCCTCGTCTTCACGCTTGAGGATGGACAGCTGATGGCCCAGGCCACGAATCAACACAAGTTTCCGGTTTTTCCAGAATCGGAAACCAGGTTCTCTTGGAAAGTTGTGAACGCCGAGATTGAATTTTTTCTAGACAGCGCGGGGCACGTAAAATACGTCGTGTTCCACCAAAATGGCCAGGACGACAGAGGCATCAAGAAGTAATCATTTGACGCAAGCAGTGGCGCGCCGCCAACGTCATTGCGAGCAGGCGGGTGGAACGCACTCTTGGTACGGCCTAGACGGCGTCAGCAGCGGCTGCTGTCACTGTAAGGTCGAGCAGCCTGGCTGCTGGTGGAAAGCGCCATGTAGTCCGAGGGGGGGGCGGTCGGTCCTAGAGCTGAGCGAGCTATCCCTAATTTGCGCTTGCGTCCCAAGCGAATGCTTCGAAAAGTGATCAAGCTGTTGGCGGATGGGCTTCTAATGAATCGCGCGTTTTGCGATTTCAGCTACAAGCGCATCGGAGTCAAGAACGCTGGTGTTGCCCAGCATGACGATGGTGATGTCCTGGTCCATCACGTGGAAAAATTGCGCCTGCGCGCCCATGATGAGTCCGGGGCGCTTGACCACAGGGTGTTTGGCCCCCTTTGCCGAGATCACGTAAGACCATAGGCCATCGCCATAGTCGTCGAGTCCAGGCTTGATCATCTGTTTCAGCGTGTCGGGCGCGATCAACCTGGCGCCGAATAGGGCGTCGGCGAACTTCAACAAGTCTCCCGTCGTTGAATACATGGCGCCAGCCGCATACCAATTCTCTGGATATACAGGCAAGTCCATGCACAGAATCTTTCGATCATCAGGGTACCAATAAGTGTCGGCGAGTCGGTCGATGATATCGCCATGGTGCAGCACGCCACTGTCATTCATTTGTAGAGGTTCGAGAATCCGTTCTTTTAGAACCTGTTCGTATGGCTCGTGATACAGGCTTTCGATGATTTTTCCGAGCACGACATAGTCAGCGTTGTTGTAATTGAACGCCTGTCCAGGCGAGCCGATGAGCTTGCCGCTGCTGAATTGTGTCAGCAGTTGATCGCTGGAGTGCGGAAGCTGGTAGACCGGGATGCCATCCCGGAGTGCACTGGCCTGGTCAGTGACCGCATCGAAACTCGGTAGACCTGAGGTGTGATTGAGCAACTGTTGAATCGATACTTTGCTGCCCGCCTCGCCGGCATAGTCAGGCAAGTACGTTTTGATGGGTTGGCCAAGATCGAGCTTGTGTTGTTCGTAGAGCTGAAGGATCAGTACCGAAGTAAACAACTTGGTCACTGATGCAATCTTGTATCTCGTTTGCTGCGTGTTTGGCACGTTAAACGGAATGTTGGCAAGTCCATAACTCTTGGAAAAGCGAGTCTTGTCGTGCCACTGGATAAGGATCGATCCACTGTAGTGGTGTGCATTTGCATATCCGTCCAAGAACGTTGCCACAGCATCGCTCTGGGCGAATAAGACCGGGGGAAAAAGCAACAGGAATATCGAGACAATGCACCGCATGGGAAGCTCCCAGTTAAAGTGGCTATTGGACTCAGCGTGATATCAAGGAAAAAACAAGGTTCGACTGAACCGCGAGGTGCCGAGCGGGTACATGGATGGCGTGCGCCCCCTGCGGCAAGATCCGCACTGACGCACAAATCGACCACACATGTGCCAGCACGTGGAGAATCTTGAAAAGCAGCCCTGGCACGCGATTTGGGCAGTTCTGTCGAGCATAGCCTGCCCCCGTGAGCACTCCAGGCCCTATGCGACGAAACAGAGGTTGCCGCGACGAATGGGCTCGTCGGCAGTGTGAAACAGCCCGGACGGGCGCGATGGCGCTCCGCGTAACCACATAGTCGCCTGGCAGGGGCGGCAAGCCGCTATCTCAGGAACCGTCCGCTTTTGACCCGAGGCAGACACCCTGGTCAGGGTCATGGAAATCGTCGACAGGGGGACTTATGACGAGCCATCAACGGATTGCCACGCTAGTTCTCCGGCTCCTAGGAACCGTTTGGGCTGCGTTCTTTGCCTTTGGCTGGAGTCTTTACTTCATCGAGATGGCGCTTGGCGTCGAGGTTCGGCACTACCCAACGCACACCATCATTGGCAACGTCGCTTACGTTGCTCTTGGGCTGCTAGTGATTGTCATATCGAAGCCCCTGCGGAGCTTAGTAAAAACGGGGTTGAAAACGGGGTCAGGTTCACTTCCGACTGCCTTATAAGTGAACCGACCCCGTTATCTATCTATCGACCCCGTTGTCGAAGACCTCTTGGACGACACGGCTCAACTGGCTGTGCTACGCACTACTTTGAATTCAGGTATTGGCCTGGGGAGCAACCGATCATTTTTCGGAAGTCGTTTTGGAAGTGTGCCTGATCGAAGTAGCCAATGTTCTGTGCGAGGGTAGCGCCCGCTGCGGGCTCGCCTAAAGTGAGTTGAGTGAGTACGTCATATACGCGATAGCGCTTGATCACCCAGCGTGGGCTCGCACCTATATATCGTTGAAATAGTCGCTGCAGTTTTCGCTCTGATAGGCCAAAACGGGCGGTGAGATGTTCCACGCGTGTCATCTCGCCATCGTTCACTATGGCCTCAACGATAGAGCACGCGAGCCCTGTATTGGGATCGAGAGCCGGCAGGTGGGCGATCAGGAATTTGGCAGCGGTATCCACCATGGCATGATCATCGCCGCATGCCAGGATGCGTTGCTCAGCGGACAAAGCATCGGGAAAAACGTGTTCTGCGGCCATCGACGCATTGGCGATCAGGCTGATCGGCTTACCGAAAAATGGATAGAACGCACCCGGGCGAAATTTGATGCCAAGAATGGTGGCCTGTCCACTCAGTTCACGCGCAAAGCGACGCAACTGCACGCCGTAGATCTTCGAGCGGCCGGGTGCAAACACGAGATGTACGCTCGGGTGTGGAAGCACGACCCTCGCCTGCGGCGAGCCATCCCGAAGATCCCACTTTTCCAGCCAGAAGTGCTCGACCCACTCCGTCAGTTCATCCGGAGGGGCATGGCGCGTGTGCTGGTAGGTGCCTGGCGGAGGCGCATGGTGCAGGACACCACAGCCTTGTCCAAAAGCGCCTCGACCAAGCCGGTCGTTTGCAGCGCCGGGCTGCGTATCCACTTGTCGGCTTTTTACAATCATCTTGGCGTGACCCACGATGCAATAAAAGAACCAGCTACCGGGGTATCGCTCGGCGATGAGCCCCAGCATGCTGCTCATCCTACTACCACGCGAACCGAGATCTCACGCTTATGAACATAGTGAAGATGATTCTTCTCACTTGCCTTGTATGTGGCGTCATGAGTTCACCGTTGCCGGCCATCGCAGGTCAGATGCCGTCCGGTCCAGGTGCGCCGGAGATCGAGCCCATACGAACGGTCGAGTTGAAATTTTCAGCGTTCAATCGACACGACGCGGGCGCAATCGAAGCTCTCTATGCCAGAGATGCCATCTTGCATAGCCCAGACTACCCTGAGCTTGTTGGCAACTCGAAGATCGCCGATACATATCGTTGGATTTTTGATGCCATACCCGACGCCAAAGACAGCATCGTCACCATGGAAAGTACGGCGAACTATGTCTACGTTCAGTTCGTTCTTTCCGGCCATCTGAAAGGTGCAGAAAACAAACCCGTCAGCATTCGAATCATGTCGGTCTACACGATCAAGGATCACCTGATTGTGAGTGACTCAACCTATTACGATCGAAAGTCACCGTAGCAACGGCTGCCTTCCAGGCGATAGAGTCGATGTCTGGTCAGCGCACAGGTTTGAAGCCGCTGCTCTGGTCCTGGCTGCGTTGCTAAGCGACAGCGTCGGATGATGGATCGTCGGTGTGCTCGTGTTGCCACGTGTTTTCGAACACGAGCGCTTCCAGTGGTTGTCGCGTGGCCCAGTTCTCCTGTTGCAGCATGGGCTCGGTATAAAACGCCGGTACGTGTCCCAGGCACAGCACGGCGACGGGTGTTGCTCCTGGCGGCAAGTGGAGCAGGGCGCCCAGTGCCTCCGGGTCAAAAAGCGAGACCCAGCCCATGCCTATGCCTTCCGCGCGTGCAGCCAGCCACAGGTTTTGGATGGCGCAGGCTACGGAGGCTAGATCCATCTGCGGCATGGTGCGTCGCCCGAAGATGTGATGTTCGCGACGGTCCATCAAGGCGACCACGAGTAGCTCGCCGCATTCACGGATGCCCTCCACCTTCAGGCGCATGAAGTCGTCCTGACGTTGTCCAAGTGCGGCGGCGGTGTGTTGCCGTTCTTCGTCCACAAGTGCGTGGATACTTTGGCGCAAGCTCGAATCGGTGACGCGGATGAAACGCCACGGCTGCATGAAGCCTACGCTGGGGCCGAGGTGGGCGGCGCGCAGCAGGCGTTGGAGCAGGGCAGGCTCAAGCGGGTCGGGCAGGAAGTGGCGCATGTCGCGTCGTTGCTCGATCACGCGGTAGATGGCGGCGATATCGCCGTCGTTGTAGCGGTTCATGGGGCTTGGGGCCTGCGGCAATAGCGGAAACCTTGGCGGGCTACGGCAAAGGTCCTGCGATGATACCGCTGCTAGCGCCATGCTCCGAACGGGCTGGCGATGCCCCGCGCGGGCGCTGCCGGGTCTGGCGTGCCAGGCCCGAATCCGTCACGCCACAGGGGCGATCAATCAGCGTCGCAGGCAGATGCGCCCCCCGTTGTCGACGGACGGTGTGAGTTGCCGCTAGGCGGCCATGGATGCGGATGCGTAGAACGGTGGCACGCGTACCTGGCGGATCGGGCGATGGGGTTGTGATATCGCAACAAACGATTTGGCCAAGCCCCATCGTGCACCGCGCTAAAAGTCTTGGGGATGGCGGGCGCATCTACTTACAAGGGCACGTCTCGGCGTCACTTTGCACCCCGCTTTAGCGCATTAGAGCTAAAAATGGATCGTGACAAATTGTGATGCACGTCATGCTTATAGCGTCGATGATCGCTCACAAGATTTTTCGTATGGTGCCATGCTGCACCTGCGGCAGCCGTACTTCAGTTTGAAGCAGTTCCGCGTGTTGCATCGCGGCGGTTGGGGCTGAAGACAAGGACGTCGCACCCGTAGAACGAGACGAATCAGGCTGAATCCCCAGTCATGCCGTTTTCGTTTGAGTCCTCGACACAAAACAGGGGTTGTGCAGGGTTCTTAGTAGCCGAGCGCATCGCGTCGATTCCTTTTTTCTTTGAAAACATCGTTCACGCCATAGTGTGAGCGCAGGGGCACTTTCGTCCCGCGCTCAGGCTCACGCGCGCGCGGATGATCCTTTGCGCCCGGCACTTTTGTCTCCTGCTCATCCCTGATGCCGAATCAGTCATAAGGGAGTGAGGCATGAACAAGATTTACAACAAGGTGTGGAACAGCGCGTTGGCGCAAGTCGTGGTCGCCTCGGAGTTTGCAACGGGGCGCGGTGGCGGCGTGGTGGATCGACGCGATAAGCGTCAGCGACTTTTGCCGAGCCGCCTGGGCCTGGGCATTTTCACGGCGCTGGCAGCGCTTGGTGGAGCAGGGTGGATGGAGCGGGCTCACGCACAGGCGGTGGACTGCACCCCGTTGCCTTACAACGCGTACAACAGCACGGCCTCGTGCATGGGCTATGGGGCTACAGCCAGCGGCACCGGAGCCACCGCGCTGGGGGCGAGTGCCAAGGCGGATGTATTGGGTGCGTTGGCCGTGGGGTATGCCTCCCATGCCGCCGGGCAAAACAACATCGCGCTCGGCTTTCAGGCCTTAACCGCAGGCACCAATTCGATCTATCTGGGTGCGCGTTCGGCGGCGGGCACGGGTGCGAATGCGGATGGAGCGATAGCCATCGGCACGGACGTAACGGCCTCTGCCGCCAATGCGGTTGCTATGGGGTCGACGTCCAAGGCGTCGACCATATCCGCGGTGGCCATTGGCACCAATGCAGCCGCATCGGGTGGCACGGCCGGCTTGGCGGTGGCCTTGGGCGCAGGTGCCAAGGCCGTATCCACCAATGGTGGTTCACCCATTGCGATCGGCGCGAACTCCAATGCCAGTGGCAGCGCTGGCGTGGTGCTTCCGAATGGCGCCACTACAACAACTTTTGAAGCCGCTGCGCTGGGCAACCAGGCCACGGCGACGGGTATGCAAAGCGTGGCTGTGGGTAATCTGACGGCAGCCACCGGTATATGGAGTACCGCTGTCGGCTCCATCGCCAATGCGTCCGGCGGAGAATCCACCGCCGTCGGCCAGATGGCGCAGGCGACCGGCACGTATGCCACCGCGCTGGGTGTGGGCGGTACCGCCGCCGCCACAGCGGTAACGGCATCAGGCGCGGGTTCGCTTGCGCTGGGCGGCAACGCCGTGTCGGGTGCAGTGGCGGCCGGTGATAACGCCATTGCCATCGGCGGGCAAGCCACGGCAAGCGTGGGTGGCGCCGCGGCGATCGGTCTGCGCGCGAACGCCAGCGGAGTGAATGCCTTGGCAAACGGCGTGCAGGCGACGGCTTCGGGTTTGTCGTCGGCAGCGGTTGGCGTAAATGCCAATGCTGCGGGGCAGAGCGCTGCGGCGGTCGGAAACTTGGCCAATGCCTCGGCTGATTTCGCACTGGCGCTGGGTAATCAGGCCGTGTCGAGCGGTATTGGTTCGGTAGCCGCCGGCTCCGGTGCGCTGAGCTCGCAACAATCCGCCATTGCCGTAGGCAACAACGCGGCGGCGACTGCCGCGCTCGCTTCCGCGTTGGGTGCGGGTGCGGCGGCAAGCGGCCAGAATGCGGTTGCACTGGGCGCACTCGCGAAGGCCTCGGCAAGCAATGCCACGGCGATAGGTAATACCTCGCAGGCGCTGGCTGCATCCACGGTGGCGCTTGGCGATAGCAACACGGTTGTTGCTGCGGCGGGAACGGGCTCCATTGCCGGCGGCCACAATTCGAAGGTGTCGGGCGGCACGGGTGCGGTGGCACTAGGCGAGGGTCAAGTTGCCAACGGCAACGGTGCCGTGGCGATTGGTGACCCGAATTCCGCGACGGGCAATGGCGCAGTCGCAACGGGTGCCAATGACACAGCGAACGGTGATGGCGCTGTGGCCATTGGCAACAACAACAATGCGCAGGGCATCGGCTCGGTGGCGCTGGGCAACGGCAGTAGTGCGCTGGGTGCCGGCTCATTGGCCTTCGGCAACGGCGCTGCTGCCAATAACGCGAACGATGTCGCGCTTGGCTCTGGATCCAGCACTACCACGGCCGTGCGCACGCCCAGCACCTCCATCAATGGCACGACCTATACCTTCGCAGGTACCAACCCGACCAGCACGGTGAGCGTGGGTGCGTTGAACACGGAGCGCACCATTACCAACGTTGCCGCGGGCCGCATCAGTGGCTCCAGCACGGATGCGATCAATGGCTCGCAGTTGTTCGCGACCAATTCGGCGGTGACCTCGGTGGGTACCACGGTAACCAACCTGGGCAACACCATCGCTACCAGTATTGGTGGCGGGACCACCTACAACTCCAGCACGGGCGCACTGACCACCAGCGTTACCTATGGTGGCAACACCTATAGCTCGCTGCAGAATGTGTTCAATCAGATTAGCGGCGTGGTGGATGGCGGTGGCATCAAGTATTTCCACGCCAACTCGACACTGGCGGACTCCACCGCCGGCGGTGCCAACAGTGTGGCGATCGGTCCGGTGTCCACGGCCAGCACGGCCAATGCCGTTTCTATTGGCAACGGTGCCAACGCGGGTACGAACGTGGGGGATGTGGCGCTTGGCTCGGGTTCGGTCTCCGGCGCCGCCGTGGGCACGCCGAGCACTTCCATCAATGGCACGACCTATACCTTCGCGGGTACTAACCCCACCAGCACGGTGAGCGTGGGCGCGTTGAACACCGAGCGCACCATCACCAATGTCGCGGCCGGGCGGCTAAGTGGCGCCAGCACCGACGCGGTGAATGGCTCGCAGTTGTTCGCGACCAACCAGGCAGTGACCTCGGTGGGTACCACGGTAACCAACCTCGGCAACACCATCGCTAGCAGCATAGGCGGCGGCACCACCTACAACTCAACCACGGGCGCATTGACCACCAGCATCACCTATGGCGGCAACACCTATAGCTCGCTGCAGAATGTGTTCAACCAGATCGGCGGCGTGGTGAACGGCGGTGGCATCAAGTACTTCCACGCCAACTCCGCGTTGGCCGACTCAACAGCCACCGGCGTCAACAGCGTGGCGATTGGCCCGGTCTCCAATGCGGGTACGGTGAATGCGGTCTCCATCGGCAATGGCGCCACGGCGGATACCAACGCCGGTGACGTAGCGCTTGGCGCAGGTAGTGCCACTGGAGCGGTCGTGCAGACGAAGGGCGCCACCATTGCTGGCACCGCGTACACCTATGCCGGTACGGCACCCACCAGCACGGTGAGCGTAGGCAGTGCGGGCAACGAACGCACGATCACCAACGTGGCTGCAGGGCAGGTGACCGGAGGCAGCACGGATGCCGTCAATGGTTCGCAGCTTTTTGCCACCAATCAGGCACTGGATAGCTTAAACAGCAGCGTGACCGCCAATGCGACGCACTACTACAGCGTCAATGACGGTGGCACAGCCGGTAGCAACTACACCAACAACGGTGCCACCGGACTCGACGCGCTGGCTGCCGGTGTGGGCGCCAGTGCGGCAGCTGCCAGCGGCACCGCCTTGGGTCAGAACACGCAGGCTACGGTGCTGGGTGGTGTGGCGCTGGGTTCGGGGGCGGTTTCTGACCGGGCCATTGCGCCCACCTCGGGCACCATCCTCGTGGGCACCAATGTCATTCCGTACAACACGACGGATCGCACGTTGCTCGGCGCGGTATCCGTGGGCAATGCCACCGCCTTCCGACAGATCACCAATGTGGCAGACGGCACCCTGGATCAGGATGCAGTGACGCTGCGCCAGCTCAAAGGGGCGATGAGTTCGTTCTCGGTCACGCCGATCAAGTACTTCCACGCCAACTCCACCGCTTCTGATTCGGCGGCGATCGGTGCGAACTCGGTGGCGGTCGGCCCACAGACCACGGTGAACGGCGACAACGGCATTGGCATGGGCAACGGCGCCATTGTTCAGCAGACCGCGCCGGGCGGTACGGCCATTGGCCAGAATGCGACGGTGAACCTGGCTGATGGCGTCGCACTGGGCACCAATGCCACGTCCAACGGTATCCAAGCGCTCGCACTGGGTGCCGGTACGCAAGCGGCGTATGCCGGCAGTGTGGCCCTGGGTGCGGGCTCGGTGACGGCGGCTCCGGTGGCCACCACCAGCACGACGCTCAACGGCACGACATACCAGTTCGCGGGCACAACGCCGGGCTCCACCGTGAGCGTGGGGTCGGTTGGAGCGGAGCGCACTCTGACCAACGTGGCGGCGGGACGCATCAGTGCAACCAGCACGGATGCGATCAACGGCTCGGAGTTGTACGCCACCAATCAAACGCTGCAGCAGTTGGGGTCGCAGGTGATCAACCTCTCCAACACCATCCGCAACTACCCGCCTGGTGTGGGTGGCAGCACCACCATCAATACCTATCAGACCAGCGGTAACAACAACACGGCGTCTTCAGCCACGGGTAGTAACTCAACCGCAGCAGGTGCTGGCGCCACGGCATCGGGTAACAACAGTACGGCGGTCGGCGCCGGTTCGACGGCGAGTGGTGACAACAGCGTTGCCATTGGCAATGGTTCCGTGGCGTCGTCGAGCAACACGGTATCGGTGGGCTCTGTTGGCCACGAGCGGACGGTTACCAACGTAGCCAATGGCGTGGGTGCCACCGACGCCGTGAACGTGGGGCAGCTTAGCGATGCCATTGCCGAGGCCAAGAATTGGTCGAAGGACTATGTCGACCAGCGCTTTCAAAGCGTAGATCAGGACCTCAACCGGATTGGCAATCGCGCCAACGCGGGCATTGCCTCGGCCATGGCGCTGGCCAGCTTGCCGCAGGCCTATCAGCCGAATCAGAGCTCGGCCGCGGTGGCGCTGGGTGCGTTCCATGGCGAGACAGGCGTTGCCGTCGGTGTATCTGCGATTACCGAAAGTGGTCGCTACGTGTTCAAGCTCAACGCCACCACGAACTCGCGCGGCGATGCCGGCGCGGGCGTCGGCGCGGGCATGGTCTGGTAATGGACGCAGCCCGGCGCCACGCGTCGCGCTCATCCTCCATCGCATGAAGGAATCAACGATATGAACAATCCCTGGAAACAGATCATGGTGGCAGCCACTGCCGCGCTCGTACTTGCGGCCTGCGGTAACGTGAGTCGCAACGTGGCGAAGGACGGTAACTCGGCCAGCGAACTGGTGTGGCCAACACCGGATAGCGTCACACCCATGCACAAGGGTGGCACTTTTCCGAACCTGGCCAATTTGCGGCAGGTTAGGGCGGGGCTTGTCAAGCCACAGATATCCGAGTTGATCGGGTATCCACATTTCAGTGAAGGCTTGTGGGGCGTGCGCGAGTGGAACTATCTATTCAACTTTCGCAAGCAGGGTAGTGACGAGGTAACGGTGTGCCAGTACAAGGTGCTGTTTGATGAGAACAGTGTGGCGCGCAGTTTCTACTGGAAGCCTGAATCTTGCGCTTCGTTGCTGAAAGAGCAGAAGCCGGTTGCTCCGCTTAGTGAGGAGGCACCGCATCGGTTTACGCTTTCTGCCGATGCGCTCTTTGCCTTTGGCAAGTCGGACCTGAGCCCGGAGGGGAAGAGGGCGCTGGCCGATCTAGCGACGCAATTGCATGAACATCTGGCGCAGATAGGGAGCATCCGCGTCGCTGGCTATACGGATCGCCTCGGCACGTCCGTGAGCAATCGTTCTCTATCCGAACGCCGTGCGCGCGCCGTCATGGATGTGCTCGTCGAGGATGGCGTGCCAGGTGCGAAGATCCGAGCCGAAGGGCTGGGTGAAAGCGATCCGGTGAAAGACTGCCCCGAAGGTCCGCGTGCGCAGATGGTGATGTGCCTCGCCCCCAACCGACGTGTCGAGGTAAGGGTCGATCCGTAACCTCTGTTGCATGATAGGCGGCTGATAACGCCGCCCCGGCCATGGCAGAGCCATGGCCGGGATCAAGCACGGAAGCTCGTTGGCGTATCGACCCGGTGTGGCCTCCGTACACCTTCTGTCTGGGTTACATCGTCGGGGCCAAGGTGCACTCTTGCGGGCACCATGGCCCCATCAGTGGCCCAACGTCAGTCGAGGTGGCTATGCACCGCATGACCTGGTTGATTTCCGCCGCGTTGATCCTTCCCATGACTACGATGGTGCCTGCCCAGGTTGCCAGGGCCGCCCAGGACAATGCAGGCGATTGCGTTTCCAGACAGGGCACCAACTTCGTGAACCGGTGCGATTTTCCTGTGACGCACGAATGGTGCGTTTACTCAGAGCCACGTTGCCCCGATCACTACACCCACAAGGCCACCATTCCGCCGCATGGGTCCATCGGCACTGCTGCCGACCGCAACACCGGAACACGTAGCGGGCGCGTCTGCCGAGGCGAGGACTCCATTCCGTCGGACAACGCGGAAGGGTGCAAGTAGGTTGGAGTTGTAGGTTCCACCTCCGTTTCGGCGTTCCGGCACACAGCGAATATCTGCTTCGGGTCGAGAGCGAATATTTGGACGGCTACTCGGCTTTGCTAGCCAGACCTCGAAAGCAGGTTGCGACGGGCTGCATGGTGGCCCGCCCTGTCTCGAATATGGAGTAGAAATACGGGCCTTCTTCCGGCTTCGTCAAAGACCCTCGACTTTTTGTAGCGGGGTACTTCCAAATGATCCTGGCTACCCTAGGGAGAATCTTGAGTTCCGGGCTGAGTTTCTAGCGATATCCGCTTTGAGTTGAAAGCGAACTTTTTATATCGCGTGGATCACGTGGTTCCCATTTGCACGAATGCCTCGCCGGAGGTAACCAATCACCATCGCTGTACCGCAAATCATTTACCCGACACCGCTCGTCACAGCAAAGCGACCTTTCATCCTGCTTGTGCCGACAGGTTAGCGTCACCCTGCTAGCGTGTTACACGCCAATTCTAGCCAAGCGAGTGCACCATGAAGTCGTCACTTCTAGCAGCTTCACTTATGTCTCTCGCCGGAGCCGCCAGCGCCGATCACCCGTCAGGCGACCGCTATTTGACGCCGCAGTTCAGCGCAGGCCAGACCTACAGTAACGTCTTTTCCATCTTGCGATCGATCAAGGCGGATGGCTATGACGAACATGCTTCGCGCAACGGTGGATCGGCCGACTACACCATACTTTCAGCAAGTAACGATGGCTGGGTGACCAGGGCAAAAGGGCGCTACGACGGCCAGGCGAGTGGTGATGACTCCGTGGAGTTTCGGGACAATGGCCGAACCTATTGCCAGTTGAACGCCGGTGGCAAGACGAGCTGCAATGCGTACCTCGAGGGAAGCGGCCTGACCTACAACGCAACGATCTGGGGTATTCCGCCAAAGCAGCTGGTGCAAGGGATAAGTTGGACGGTGGACGTGAAGCAAGCGTGGGAGCTCGGCGGTTCGAACGGCACCGAGAAGGTTACCGTCGTCAGTGTCGATGCTGCGACAGATACCGCGGTCCTGTTGCGTGAGGGTGCATCGGAAGGGTTCTACTCGGAGAGCGATGCTCATACCGTCCAGCTCACCCATGACGGTCACACCGAGATACTTGAAGTAAAGCCGGGTACGTCGCACTGGAAGGGGTATACCACCTTCGTGAAAGGCGTGGTGTTCAGCGATGAACTTGTCGTGACGCGCCAGGATTTACTGGTAAGCAAGAGCGGCAGCTCGGTCAATGCCACTGAGCGTCGAGTGATGCTGCTTAATGCTGCGCCGTTCCCCACGCTTTGATCGCAACCATCAAACGGTGGTGGATTACTGTTTTCCCCTCAGGAGAAACGCGCGGCCAGCGAGCCGTAGCCAAATAGTCCGCTCCGCGTCGAACGTGGAGGTTTTCAGCTTGCTGTCGGGAAGACTTCCCCGCAAAGTCGTCTACCTGTGGATACGGACTTCATCCGCATCAGCAGGGCATTGACCAAAGGCAATGCCTGACTTGATCAAGATCGCCTTCGTCCATTAATGACGCGGGCGTCCTTCCCGACAGCGCTGGAACCGAGCGTTCCGTCCAGCTGACGGAGTCAGCCCTGAGATGGAAGTAGGTGGCCCAAGCGATGTCTTCGTGCCCTCGGCAGGCCCGAATCAGTAGGTCTTGAAAAGTACAGCTCCCGAACTCGTCCTGGCATACCTTCGCGAACACGTTCCAGCGTGGATCCATTTGGTTGAGTTTCCTATCCAGTACCGTTGCACGATGTCTGCTTTGGGGCGGAGGCGGACATCTGAATACCGCACTACTATCACCAATGCCCGCACAAGCGCAGCAGCTTGCAAAAGCGGTCAGGCAAGGTCGGAGGAGAGAATCAAGTGACCAAGACAGAAGTGATCCATGGTTCTTGCCGCTGCGGTACGGTTCAATGGCGCTTCAAAGGAATGCCCGAGTCAGCGACGGTGTGCAATTGCACCGCATGTCACCGCTACGGCGCTCTGTGGGCCTATGATTTTGAAGGGGATGGTATTCACGTCTCGGGCCCGACTCAAACCTACACACAGGGTAGGTGGGTCGTGTTTCATTTTTGCTCCGTCTGCGGCTGCGTGGCGTATTGGCGAGGTTTGAAGAACAGCAACAACGGGCTGCGCCCCATGGGGGTCAACCTGCGGCTGGCCGACGTCGAGAGTGTTGCGCAAATTCCCGTTGTCCGTCACGACGGACTCGATACCACTGATGACCTGCCGCAAGACGGTCGATGCGTCATCGACTATTGGTTCTGAGTCGTCCCTCTGTCATGAGCCAAGACTGGGGTCGGAGAGAACTTTCCATGAATACTGACAGCTACGGCCCACTCTGACCCCTGTTCTAATAACGGCGTCCCCGGTCATGGCGACGTGGCCGGGGTTGAGCACGAAACCCAGCGCAGCAGTGTTTAGCGCTGCATCGACCGGCTGAATCCGCAGCTGGAAACAGGCATTGAAACGGCCTTCCTTTGCGAAGGTGAAGTCAGTACTTCAAATTCAATTCGGGTACGCGCGTTCTGTTGAGCTCGAAGAGGTCTTGGAATTCCTCTTCTGTCAGTTCGTCGGGGGCATAAACCGCCACCGGATCCCAGACGCGGTCCGTCTGCCGTGGCTGGCGTGGGCCAGCGCGCAACGAAAACCAGTGCCCATCGCGTTGGAGCAACTCGGGCGCTTCCTCCATGTGCTCGGTTTTCGCGTCATGGGAGGTCTCAAGGAACACGGCGAAGATCATGGGCAACTCCTTGTGAAGCGTGGTCGGATGTACCGATGGAAAACAACGGATCCTATCTTTGTGTAAGAAGGAGATGGACCGGGAATGAAAGCGATCGCGCGCAGTGTGGATTTTCTTAGGGCTTATAGCTGGGTTGCCGGAAAGGATGCGCGTCGGCGAACGCTGAGAGCTCGAAGCAGCGCTGGCTTAAGGTCGCTAAGTTCGGAAAAGGCGCCATATCCAGTTTATAAAGCTCGGCGAGAATAACTTGGCCGGCGATGCAGATGTCGGCGATCGTCGGCTCGCTTCCCAGTGCGAATGGAGCCGCCGGGCGTCGACTGAGCAGTCGCTCGTAGGTCGCCAACCCTTCCGCCACCCAATGCTTGCACCAGGACTCGATCGCAGCCGTATCGGCACCGAAGGTTGCCTCGAGATGTCTGCGAACGCGCGGTACGACAAGGGGGTGAGCGTCGGCAACCGAAACAAGCGCGAGCGACCGGGCATAGGCACGTTCTTTTACGTCTGCCGGCAGCAGGCGCGGTTCCGGCTGGATGTCGTCGAGATACTCCATGATCGCCAGCGACTGAAAGATACGATGCCCTTCATGCACCAAAGTGGGCACGACGTGCTCCGCGTTCACCTCGTCATAGTTGGCGTCGAACTGGCGACCCGACAGAATGTCGACTTCAATTTCATGGAAGGGGAGCTGTTTCAGCGCAAGCGCGACACGGACACGGAAAGCCGCATTGGAACGCCAGAAGCCATAGAGCTGGATGGTCATGGGGCTAGTCCTTTCTTCGGTTTTCTGGGGATACCTTATGGACGTTGGGCTGCTCGTGAAGACGATTCATGGGATCTCGCCTAACCGGGATGTGGGCGGATCGCGCAGGGCATTGGCCTGAGGGGAAGGCCGTCGTCCGGGGCAGTGGCGACATACGATTGCAATTGCAATCGATATCAGTCGATCATGCCGCTATATAATTGCGATTGCAACTCAATGGGCAGGAGACATCGCATATGGCGAACAAAGAGCCGGATCTCTGGTTCTCATTCGTGCGCTCGCATCGCGCACTGATTCGGGAGATCGAGCGTCGACTGTCCAACGCCGGCTTGCCTGCCTATGCCTGGTATGACGCACTGTGGGGCGTGGAAAGCGGCAAGGACGGCACGCGGCGCATGCACGAGCTGGCCGACACGCTCGTGATCGAGCGCTACAACCTCACTCGCCTGGTGGATCGCCTGGAACAGGAAGGCCTCGTCACGCGTGCGCGCTCCCCCGACGATGGGCGCGCGGCCTATGTCTCCATCACGGATACGGGCCGCACGTTGCGCAAACGCATGTGGAAAATTTACGAAGCGACCGTGACTGAGCTTTTCCTCACGCAGTTCGACGCAAAGGCACAGCGCGAGATGTCAGGTGCCCTTGATCGCGCCGCGCTGGCCGCGCGTCAATCGGCGCAATAACGCGTGGCTGTTTAGGCGATCCATTGGTAATGCAACGTGGGCGCTTGCCAAAGCGCCACTCAAAACCTCTCCTAGGGGAGAGGCCCTGGTCTGCGGCATTGCTGTACCAGGCTACCTATCTCATCGGCTGTAAGCGTTTCTGTTCCCTGGATACAAAGGATGTGTGCTTCAGCTCGGACGCAGGCCTTACTTGGGTCTGCATTTGCCTGCGAAGCCCCATCCTCCGTCGAGCCCGCCGCCGGAGAACTGCAGCTGGCTGGTTGATTGGTCGAAGCTTAGTCCCTCTGAATACGTAGGGTCGGCTCTGGTGCCTAGCGGAGGCTTGATTGATATCTCAGTAACCGTTCCTTTGTGGGCGACTTGGCAAGATGCGCCTCCGCCGCACGGCAGGCTATGACCGGGAAAGTCAATTTCGATCTTGGTCAACGCCGTGCTTGGGTAAACGAGCAACCGTGACCTGTCCTGTCGGCGTCCCGTTAGCCCAGTGACACTGAACGTTCCCTCGCATATCCAGGTGTCATGCGATCCCGGGTTCATAAGGTCCAAGCTGCGCCCAGGGCGCAATGCGCAACCACTTAGGGCAAGCGCTAAGGCAAATAGCAAAGTTGCTTTAACGCGCATCACATCCCCTGAGTGTTGGCAGCCGGCGATAACAGGGTCAGGTTCACTTACAAGACAGTCAAAAGCGAACCTGACCCGTTTTCAATCCGATCTGTTTAGCGCACTGATAGGATCGTTGTCGCATCTGCCTGCCGGGAGGGAACATCATTCTGGCAGGCTGATACTCGGTAGTACTCGAATCGGTAAGTCGAGTTGCGAACGATCCACGGGATATTGATGTTAGTCGCCAATCCGCCACAAGTGACGAGCTTTCGCACTCCGTCAGGCCCGGAGACGAACAACTCAATATCCTGCATGCCATTGGCTGGCGCGTAGGCCATGTTCGCCTGCAAAGTACAGGGGTTGCTGGTAGTGCTGGCGCAATTCACATCACTGAAGCTCAACAGGGAGTCGTCTGAATTGTCCGTGACCACGCGATCGGCTAGTGGTGCGTAGTTGGATAGCTGGGTGGTGGTGTTCAACAGCTGGATCGCTGCTGTTCTTACGGCAGGGTCACACCCACTACATTCTGTGGCTCGCGTATTTGGCCATTGATTCACGGCGATCAGATTGATCTGTGGATTGGCTTCGAGCACGGTTTGCAGCTCGCCTTCCGTCACCGAGTCATTCTGATACGTCTCCATCAACATGATGGGCTTGCTTCCCTCGGATCCCAGTGCCTGCCAGGCCGGGACGAGGTCGCGTTCGACGTTATAGACATCGAAAGCATAGATCTTCGGCTTTACCTGGCCGTACCAAGATAGGCCCGCAAGGTGAGCAGCATCAGGGATGGTTGAGAAGCCGACTGTGTCGTCATTGCCAAATGAGAACGTGTAATCGGACCACAGGCGCTGTACGTAGGCCTGCATATTAGTGCCGCCCAGTGCCTCGCATCCGAGGTCATACAGAACGTTTGTCAATCCACCGCTCATCTGCTGCTGAACAAGACGATGCGTATTGGCGATAAAGTTCCAGGCCTTTTGATACTTGGCTTCTTGCCAAGACGCATATCCCGCGTCGTAGTCCGCAAATCGAATGACTACGGTTCTGAATCCAGCGGCGCGAACCTGATTGAGAATCGCAACCAGATTGGCCTGCTGCATCGGTCGCAGTTGCCCCTGGCTATCATCGACCAATTCCCCCCACACCCAGTTAGCGGGATAGCCGTCATCACAGCCTCCATTTGACTTGCAGGTAGAGAGATCTGCAATCGCGATGTGGATCACGATGTAGTCCATTCCCGAGGCGCGCATGTCGGCTATCTGCGCGTTCACCTTGTCCGGCATCAAGTTGTAGAGGCCAACTGGCGTCTTAAAGTTTTCCCCGGGGTGGTACCAGTTGTTGTTTGAATCGGAGACTGGGATTTCCGTGTTGTAGGTCCCCAGATCGTATGCAAAATAGACCTGTCCCCAGCCTGGAACGCCAGCCGCACAGCTTGTGGCGATGACGCACAGCGCAAGAAATGCGCTGAAGAGGTATCCGTACTTCATTTCGACTTTCTCCCTGTTGGCGTGGAATGCATTCCAGCGTTTCACGTTTCGATCGACCCTACAGCAAATGTCGTTACAAATGCCCATTCTCAATGTCAATGGACACACTAAACATGCACCGTGCGCGTCACCGGTAAGGTCCCGGCGCCTATGCATGCATACGAGAGCGCGACAACTCGTAACTTGTTGGCCTCTTTCGAAGTGTAGAGCGAATGCCATGCGCTTGGACGATCGCAAAAGACGAGCAGAAAACACCATTCCAAGCTGCTTCGCTCCCTAGGCTTTACCTATTCACGTCAAAGGTCGGATTTATTTGACCAACGACGAATATCACTGCAGTGCGCCGGGCGACGTCAATAGGCTTCTTGGTGTACCAGAACCCAAGCCGAATTCATCTTTATTGCAATACGAGGACAGCACGCCGTAATTCATGCGAGGCCCATCAATTGTCGGCTCTAGTTCGAGAGATCGTCACTCTGATCGGGCTGCCTGACGATGTGCGCGATGGTTCGAAAGCAGACCTCAGCCAAACTAGTGCTTAGGTTCCCAAAGCTCGACCTTGTTTCCTTCGGGATCCAAAATCCAGGTGAAGCGGCCGTTTGGGTCGCTGTCGTCACGCTTAAGGATCGTTACGCCCTTGGCTTGCAGTCGCGCGAGCAAGGCATCCATATCATCCACGGCGTAGTTGATCATCCATCCACTGGTTGATGGCGCGAAGTACTTTGTCGACGCGGGAAACGCGTTCCATCCCAGTGCGGGCGGGTGTTTTGGCGCGTCATAGCGGAGAGCTGCGCCTCCCCAGGCTTCCACCGGCATGCCAAGGACATCGCGATACCACGCCGCGAGTGTCTTGGGGTCTTTCGCCTTGAAAAAGACTCCGCCGACGCCCGTGATGTGTCCGGCGGGAGGCGCTGACGCGGCCGTCGCCAGGTTGGCTATCGAAAGCACGGCTAGACATAGCAGGAAAATCGATCGGCGTTTCATCCACGTTCTCCCAGTTTGTGTGGCTTGCTGCATTCTGACTGCTGGTATGTCCGTTTTGGAGCGAAAGTTGGCCTGACGACACCGGTGACAAGCAGCGTCCATTTGGCTTGGCCTCATGGTGCCAAGCCACAACGTATTCGCATCTTATTGCGATCACCATGCGAGATGGATGGCAGCGCCCAGTGGGCGGCTGCGTGATACATTTCTAGCACTTCGCTCGCAGCCTCCGCCATCTACGTGTTGCAACGTAAAGCCCATCGACAGATCGTCACTTGGCTAGCCTGGCTGGCCATAGCGCTTGTTGTCGTTGCGCCCCTCGTTTCGCGTGTCATGCCGGCACACGGATCCATGCCTGGCATGGCCGGCATGATGGGCAGCGATTGCCCGCATGTGGTGGCAGGTGGCGACCATCCCGACCGCCCGGCGGACGCAACGGATCGTTGCGGCTACTGTGTCTTGCTTGATCATCAGTCGCCACTTGCGGCACATGTGATCTTGCATTTGCTCCCTGCACTACCTCGCGCCTTCATGCCCGTTGCCCTTCACGAGGCAGATGTACAGAAGACAGCGTATGAGGATGCGCGCCCGCGCGGGCCTCCACGCTTCGTCTGATATACCGGCGAGTGTCTGCGCGTACTTTGCGCTGAGCTGACTTTTGCCGCCAACGCCATCGACGCTCCGGCCGCCGGATCACGTGCGAGACCACGTGCCCGGACGCGGCCGCGCGAGCATTCAACTACATCCGTACCGAGCGAGCCACCCTGCGTTCGCGGTACGTTATTGGAACACGCACCATGCGCGTCACCCTGTTCTCATTCGCTTTCGCGCCACGCCGCTCATCTCTGCGCTTGGTGGGCACGAGCAGTGTCTTTTTATGCCTCGCCGCCGGGTTCCCGCAGGCGGCTCTTGCTTGCGCGACGTGCGGATGCACACTCAGCACTGACGCTGCCACTGGCTATTCAACGGCTAGCGGTTGGCGGTTGAATGTCGATTACACGTTCATCGACCAGGATCAGCTTCGCCACGGCAGCAGCAAAGCTTCGCCGCAGCAAGTGGTCAATCAGCCATCCGATCCAACATTGGGTGGGGGAGAGATCGAGAAGCAGACGATTAATCGCTACATCAACGTCGGCGCGACCTACCGCTTCAATGCGGATTGGGGCCTCACGTTTGTGGTGCCTTACGTTGTTCGCGATCACGACACCTACGGCACGCAACTTGCGCCCTATACATCAAGCGAAACAGCGCCCGACCAGGTCAGCAACGCCCATGTCGCCGGCCTTGGCGACGTAAAACTCATCGGCAGTTACCAGGGTTTTCTGCCCATGCACAATCTGGGCATCCAGTTCGGCATCAAGCTTCCTACTGGTCATTACGGCGGTGAGACGGACGATGGAGATCTGGTTGGTCATCCGACAACGTTTCGCTCCGGTCCTGGCCTCGGGCAGTCGCTGGATAGCAGTCTGCAGGCCGGCACGGGAAGCACAGATCTCATTATCGGCGGCTACTACTATCAGCCCATCAGCCAAAACTTCGATATGTTCGTGAATGGACAGTTTCAGGCCGCTGTGAGCGAGCGGATGGATCAGCCGGGCGCCGACTTCCGGCCGGGCAACCTTGCCTCTGCCAGCTTAGGCCTGAGATACGAAGCGCACGCAAACTGGGTGCCGCAACTGCAGGTCAACGTCATTCGCCGCAGCGCCGATCAAGGTGCATTCGCTGACCGGCCGGACACGGCCGGCACGGTGGCGTACGTCAGCCCCGGCATCAGCGCGAGCCTGACCAGGAGCATCCAGTTCTACGCGTTCGTACAGGTACCGGTATACAGCCATCTGCAGGGGTATCAATTGTTCCCGCACTGGACGGGTACGGTCGGTCTCAGCATGAAACTGTGACCTTGCTTGCGCACAAGAGAGCATGGTCGTCAACGCGACCATGCTTTAGCAACCCGAGGAACGAACCTTCAATGTTTGCAACGCGACACGCTCGAATGAAACACCTGTGCTCATCCATCACGACATTCCTGCTGTTGATCAGTGCATCCGTGGCATGTGCCAGTGACCTTCGCGAAGGGCAGCCGGCGCCAACCATTGCGCTCGATACGCTGGATGGGCGACACATCTCGCTCGATGAGCTCCGTGGAAAAACGGTCATCGTCACCTTTTGGGCAACGTGGTGCGAACCCTGCCGCGATGAATTGCCCCTGCTATCTCGCTACGCACAGGAGCATGCAGGCGACCATCTTGCCGTACTGGCTTTCAGCCTTGATACGCCGGACACGTTAGTGCAAGTGAAGAGGATCGCATCCACGTTGAGTTTCCCAACGGGTCTTCTCGGTGATCCGCACGTGCCGGGGTACGGCCGTATATGGCGCCTTCCGGTAAGTTTCATCATTGATCGGAATGGCCTTCTCGTCCATGACGGATGGAAAGACAAGCAACCCGAACTCAATCGCGATCGGCTCGAGCAGGTGGTAACCCCACTGTTGGAGAAGCCGTCCCATTGATACATAGCTGAGATAGTGCACCTGATGTGCAGCAGTAGCCCACTGCTTGCGATGAAAGTGCCTGTTTAGGGTCGAGAGACGGCGCCTTTCCGCAAGGGCCGTCTTATCCCCGTCTGGCAAAGTACCGGCTTGGCGTATCCCCGAAACTTCGACGAAACATCGCAATGAAATTGCTTGGTGTGGCATAGCCTAGTGCATCGGCAATCTCTGCCACAGGAACATCGTTCGCGAGCATTTCCAACGCGAGGGTCAAGCGTGCCTGCTGGCGCCATTGCGCGAAGCTGAGTGCCGTTTCAGTCAGAAAGAGGCGGCTCAGGGAACGAACGGACAGGCCCGCCCAGTGTGCCCACTGCTCGATGGTTCGCGCATCGTGCGGATGCTTGAGTATGGCCTGTGCAATACGAAGCAGGCGGCGATCGCTGGGCATGGGTAGGTGCAGTGGTTCGTGTGGCGCGTTGCGGATCTCCTCAAGCAACACGGCCATCATGCGTTTTTGCGCCGTTGCCAGCACGTCCTGATCGGACCACACGACTGCTCTGCGCACCAGCGCAAGCATGAGTTCGTTGAGGCCAATGACACACGGCTGGCGGGGCAGGGGACGACAGGCTCGTGGCGCTATGAACAAGCTCCAGCCCCCCGTTACGCCGCTGATGCTCACTTTGTGAGGCTCGCCTGGTGGTATCCAGCCCGCTCGTTGCGGTGGTAGCAGCCAGGATCCATGGGTGGTGCGCACGTGCATCAGGCCACTCTCGACGCAAAACACCTGGCCGCGGTGATGGTGGTGCCAATCCACCTCGCGTGTACCAAGCCGGAAGTCGCCAACCGTTGCCGCGTCGCCACGAGTAGCGATCAGGTCAGGGCCGTCCGTTCGCTCGCTGTGATCGATGAGTGCTTCGACAAGGCGTTTTTTTGTCATGGCCAGATTTCATTATTTTCTGTCCATATAACGTTATCTGGTTTTTGCTGACTGGCCCACCATGGGTTCCTGTCGCGGATTTACAGCGAACTACGCGTGCCCTCGTTCTTGCCATTTGATAGGTCTTCCCAATGAACCCCACGGAATCGTTCTCCATTCACGACCTGACGTCTTTCCCGCTGGTGAGGATGAAAGATGGCGCAGCGATGCCCGGTTATGCCGCGCAATGGGCGAAGGAGATGGATGCACTGCTTTCGCTTTCTCGTCCCTTCGTGATGCTGCATGGCTCCAGCGAAGGCGGCGAAGCTCATGAAGACAGGAAGGGGCGGGGGCTCTGGCTGAAGCGTCACAAGGAGGAATTGGGTCGCTATTGCCTCGCCATGATCGGCATCGAAGCCGATCCACTCAAGCGCCAGGCCATGAAGGCTATGTCCGCGATGGCAACCAAAGCCTTTGGTACCCCGACGTACGTGGTGGAAAGCGATGATGAAGCGGTCGAGCTCGCTAATCGCTTGCTCGGTGCGTTTGACGTGCAGGAGGTCGCAGGCGATGCGCGCTGATGCTCTCCGTGTCGCCATTGTGGGGGTCGGCCCGGGGGGCCTTTGCCTTGCGCAAGGCCTGAAGAAGCGCGGCATACCATTCGATGTGTTCGAACGCGATCAAGCCGCCAATAGCCGAACGCAGGGCTACCGTATTCGCATTGATTACACGGGACAGAACGCGCTGGCGGCTTGCCTTCCCAGCGCATCCTACTCGTTGTTCCAGCGCACCTGCGCGCTTCCTGCGGTGGGCGTCAACCTGTTGGATGCCCAGTTGAAGGATGTTTCGGGTCGATGGGCGAGCGCCTGGCGAAAGACGCCATCGGACGCCGACGATGCGGATCGATGCGCCCATCGGCAAACGATGCGCGAAGTACTGATGCACGGTATCGAGCCGCACGTCCAGTTCGGCAGGGCCTTTTCCCACTATGAGGAAGGGCGCGACAGCGTGACCTTGCACTTTACCGACGGCAGTACCAGCGACGCCGACGTACTGGTCGGTTCGGACGGCATTCATTCCGCAGTGCGAGGCCAGCGACTGCCTGGACATGACCCGATTGATACGGGGTCTTTATGCATCTACGGAAAGGCTTGTCCGGAGCAGATGAGGGCTACGAGCGGGGCGGAAGCGCTACGCGGCAAGACATCCATCGTCTTTGCGGACGGCGTGTCGGTGATCATGGACGCCATGTCGTTTGATCCATCGGCGTTCGAATCACCGGAAGGTGGCGTGAAGCTCACTCGCGTCGATGACTATTTTTACTGGGCCATCATTGGCACGCGGGCGGCCTTTGGGCTTGCCGACGGCGCGTCGCTTTCGTTGGGGCGAGAGGATATCAAGGCCTTGGTTGGCAGAGCAGCGGGGCCATGGGCTTATCCGCTGCGTGCGGTGTTTGAATGCAGTGACGAGGGAAGCATGGCCATTGCATCGGTACACAGCGCGGCGTCGCTGCCGTTATGGGAGGCAGGTCGGGTTACTTTGCTGGGCGACGCTATCCACGCGATGAGCCCGGCCGGTGGTTTGGGTGCCAACACGGCATTGCGGGATGCCAACGTGCTCGCGGAGTGCCTGGCTGACTCGTGCGCAGGAGGGGTGTCTGTTCTGTCGGGGATTGGCCGATACGAGGCGGCCATGCGCTCTTACGGTACAAGTGCCCTGGCTGCTTCTGAGTCGAGCGCTCGCGCCTTGTTTGATGTCAGTGGCGATGCTTGAAAGAAGAAGGATGTTGACGGGTGTATTGACGTGGTAGCGGTGGATCCACGGACGTCCGCCTCGGATTGAAAGCAGCCCGACAGGAGCGATCGTTGCAGTGCCCACCGCTGACTCTATTCACGCGGGTGGAGAGTCGCGGCGTCGCCGGCGTGGCAAGCCCACCCCGGCGACGCGATGCGTCTGGGCTTTGGAGATTAGGGCAGTGCGTTCACATCCACATCTGGCTTGTGGTTCACCGGCGTGCGCGTAAAGGTCTGGCCTGATGGCACGGAGTTGCTGAAGAAGCCATCGTTACGCAGGTAGAACTGGTTGCCGATAACGCCGCCGGCAAAGTCGAGTCGCTGGCGGTTGAGTCCGGTCGGGTCGACGTCGTAATAGGCGGAAGTGATTTCCGTCCATTGACCATCCGCACCCACCGCCCATTGATTGCCGTAGTGCGCGGAGCGCCCAATGTAGCCGTGGTCAGGGTCGAACGATTCCAGGAACGAGTACATGCCTTTCAAGTAGGTCGATGTGCCTGGATACTTCCAGGTGGCGATGAACTTCCAGTCGCAGCCATCCTTGCGCGCATCGGCGTGGCGATCGTGCGGTGCGCGGCTGAACCACGCGGAGAACAGCGTATTGCCGTTGCCGTCGGGTTGGGCGCGGGTGATGAAGCGATACGTTTCGCCGGCCACCCAGGGATAAACCAGATGGCTTTGGCCGCCCGTACCTTCGCCGCCGAAGTTGTCGACGATGACGTGCGGGCCCTGCTTGACCAACGTCGTGCTGCCTTGCGTCGGATCCCACACCGAGAACAGCACCCAGCGCTCAGTGGCGGAGACGGTCTGCATGCCGAAGTAACCCACGTTGAAGCCGTCAGCCATGTAGTAGGAGCCGATGGGGTCCTGGCCATCGGGCACGGTGACTTCGCTGTAGAAGTACTCCGTGTTGGCGGGCACGTTGTAGCCCAGGTGCACGGAGGGGCCGCGACGTGACCAGTAAAAGTTGCTGGGGTCGTTGGCGAATACCGTGCCTGCCGCGGTGGCGCTGCCTGAAATCTGCAAGCCTGAGATGTCGCCGAAATAGCCCCCGTCGCTGGAGATGCCCTGCAGATCGACCTTGACGTACCCCGGTTTGCGGATGGTGAAATTACCCACCGGAACGACGGGTGGCGCGACGGATGACAGTTTGACCACGCGTGCCTGGTCGCCAATCGAGACCTTGATCGCGCTATGGCTGCCGCCGTTGAGTGCGCCCACCAGGGCAAGGTTCAACTCGCCCGCCTGTTGTACGTCGAAGTACACGCTGACGACGGCCTTGGGCGAATCCCAGTTGTGCAGGCCGGTGTCGGTAATCGTCTCGTCGCCTGCAGGCGACGGGTGGGTGACGTAGGCGTTGCCGCCCAGCGGTACGGTGGGCGCGGCGTCCTGCGCGGTTGCCGTGCTGGCAAACAGGCACATGCCCATGCTTATCCCCAAGCCTAAAGCCAGGTAGCGCATAACTGCTCCTCTCGGTTGAGATGGTGGTGCAGCGATAGACCGCCCGGAAGTGGCAAGGCATGGGCGGATGGAAGCCTGGGCTACCCTCGGTCGCCCTTTCGTTGGACGGCTCAGGATAACCAATCGAAAGTATTCGACAGAATTAATAATTAAATGAAATACGATTGCAAGTGCCTAGCTTGCAATCCGCCCTCAATGGCAGGCGCGCGGGTTCCGTAAGGCAGGGCGGTGCGCCCCGGTCTCGGGCTCGATCTCTCAAGCCCGTTGCCCGCAGGTTGCGGGCGATGTGTATGACTTGGGCGGCCGGCTTACACGTACTGCATCTTGATGGTCATGCCGCCATCGACGACGAAGTGCTGGCCGGTGATGAAGGACGACTGTGCCGACAGCAGGAACACGGCCAGTGCACCGATGTCCTCAGGAATGCCGACGCGGCCTGCGGGATGCTGCGCGTGGTCGCGATGGCTGAGTGCGGGTGCCTGACGCTCGGCAGGTTTGCGCCACGCGTCGGTGGCGATCCATCCGGGAAGAATGGCGTTAACCCGGACGTCAGGGCCTGCGCTTATCGCGAGTGCATGCGTGAAAGCGAGCAGGCCACCCTTGGTTGCGGCATAGGCTTCCGAATCTGCTTCCGATTGCAGTGCACGCGTGGAGGCGATGTTGATCACCGCACCTTTGTGTTGTTTCAGGTCGGCCAGCGCGTGCTTGCTGCAGAGAAAGGGGCCGGTGAGGTTGGTGGCCAGGTAGCGATTCCAGTGATCGAGCGACAGCTCATCAAGCGGGCCGGTGTGCGGGTTGGCGATACCTGCGTTGTTCACCAGTCCGTCGATACGGCCGAAGCGTTTGCGTGCGGCCGCCATCCACCGGCGAACACTGGTTTCGTGTGACACATCAAGCACGGCGAAGGCCGCACGCTTGCCGACGTTCCATTCGTCGATGCAAGCCTTGCCGGCTTCGACATCCAGGTCACCGATGAAGACGTTGCCACCCGCGCCGAGCACGGCCTGCGCGATGCCGCGACCGATGCCTTGCGCACCGCCCGTGACAAGGACGGTCTTGCCCGCGAGCGGCGCAGCGTCGAGCGGGGCGATGGAGGGTGTACTGATCATGGTGGGTGTTCCCGGTGTAAGGCGGTGCGGGCGCATAGCCCGCATAGGCTAAGGCGTGGCGATCCCATGGGCGAGCGTCACCGATGCGCCCGCACTGTGCTGGCGAGCCATCGGCCAAACGGCCTAAATCTCAATGCGGGCTCGCCACGGATTTTCCGCAAGGGTTTTCGTTCCTGTTGCCACGCGGGCATCGACAAGCCTTTGAGTGCCGGAGGTGATTTCACGGCTTGCGTTCTTTTCGCCGAATCCATGTGCGGCAAGACATAGAACCAATGGTTTTGTCAAGTTTTGAAGGGGCGTGGATATACTCGCAAGTGACGCAGTTCACACTTTTTGTGTACAGGGGCCCGCCATGAAAGTACTTCCTCTGTTGTTCGCCGTTTGCGTTACCGCGTTGCTTTCTGCCTGCGCGACAGGCGGCGGCTCGACCGAGGCGCCGAAGATCGATCCGGGCGCCCAGGCGGTGTCCACGTACCTGATCGGGGTCGACGACCAGCTGCAGGTGACGGTCTGGCAGAACCAGGATCTGAGCGTGAGCGTGCCGGTGCGACCGGACGGCAAGATCACTGTGCCCTTGATTGGCGACGTGATGGCCGGCGGCAAGACGCCGGAAGAAGTCGCCGCCGCGATCAAGGAAAAGTTGGGCTCGTATGTTCGTGATCCGCAGGTGGCCGTGATCCTCACCGCGCTGCGTAGCCACGAATACCTGTCCCGCGTGCGCGTGACAGGTGCTGTGCGCCAACCGGTATCGCTTCCTTATCGCCAGGGCATGACGGTATTGGATGCCGTGCTGGCAGCGGGTGGTACCACGGAATTCGCGGCGCCTGATCGTACGGAGCTGTTTCGCGAAGGCAAGGATGGCGTAACCACGCCCTATGCCGTGCGCTTAGACAAGGTACTGCAGAAGGGTGATCTGGACACCAATTACCCGGTGCAACCGGGGGACGTAGTCACTGTGCCGATGCGGTCGTTCTGAGACCGCCAGAAGGTTAAGGGGAGGGCATCGCCATGAGCGGAGAACTCAGGCCGATGGCAAGCCTGGTACCAGCGTTGGTCAACGAGGCGCGTCGTCGCCGACTCGCACTGGGTATCGCGTTTGCTGTGATCGCATTGGCTGCTTTGACGGCCGGCATGTTGTGGCCGCGCAAGTACGTCGCGTCGACGACGATCCTTGCGCAGGAAAGCAGCATCATCACGCCGTTGATGGAAGGCGCTGCGGCGCCCACGGCCAACAAGAACCGCGCCAGCATGGCGCGCGACGTGATTTTCAGCCGCAAGGTGATGGCGAAGATCCTGGATGCCGGTGGCTGGATGGCTACCAACCCGACGCCGGTGGAGCAGGACCGCATCGCCGAGGGCATCAAGTCGCGTACGCAGGTAGACATCACGCACGACAACCTGATCACCATCACCTACAGCGACAACAATGCTCGGCGCACCTATGAAGTGGCGCGTTCGTTCGCCCAGTTGTTCATCAGCGAAAGCCTGGCATCGAAGCAGCGCGAGAGCCGTGAGGCGTACGAGTTCATCAATAGCCAGGTCGAGGCCTACCGCGCCAAGCTCACTGACGCGGAAGACAAGCTGAAAGCGTATCGCGATGCCAACGCCGACGCGCGGCCCGGTAATGAAGCCGACACGGCAGCACGCATCAGCCAGTTGCGCACGCAGATCGAAACGGCGCGCATGGACATGATGGAGCGCCGTTCGCAGGAGGGTTCGCTGGCCTCGCAACTGAACGGCGAATCCGAAGTCAGCACGGTGCAGACCACCGGTGGTGTACTGCAGGCGCAGATCGGCGAGTTGCAGGCGCAGCTCAACCGATTGCAGTTGACCTATACGGACTCGTACCCGGATGTGGTGCGTGTGCGGCATCAGATCGAAGATCTGAAGAAGCAGCTCGCTAGCGAAGACCAACGCGCGCAAGCGGCGAAGGCCTCCGGTACGGCGACGGCCCTGGACAACAACGTAAGCTTCAACCCCGCCTATCAAGAGATCAAGACACAACTGGCCTCTGCGCGCGCCGCCAGCGCCGCCGCCGGGGCACGCATGGGTGCGAGCGAGTCGATGCTGCAGTCGGAACTAGACCGCGCTGCGCGCATAGCCAGTTCGGAAAACGTTACGGCCGAGCTAACGCGCGATTACAACGTCAATCGCGATGTCTACCAGGATCTGCTCAAGCGCCGTGAAAACGCACGCGTGTCGATGAACCTGGATGCCGAGCAGCGCGGCCTGACCTTCCTCGTGCAGAACCCTGCCGTGTTGCCACTGACGCCATCTGGCCTGCGCTTCATGCACTTCGGCATGGCCGGCATGGGGCTGTCCGTACTGCTGCCGCTGGGCCTGCTGCTCGCGTTGGTCTGGTTTGACCCGCGCGTGCGCTCGGTGTGGCAGCTCGAACAGGCCATCGGCGCGCCGGTGCTGGCCACCATTCCGTTCTATCCCACGCCGGGCGATCGCCGCCGCGACCGCATGCGCAATATGACGGTGGCCTTGATCGTGGCCGGCGTGATCGCCGTCTATCTCATTGCCGTGTGGATCCGGCTGAAGGGATGACCATGAAAAATCTAGAAGACGACAACATGTCCGATCGCATCAGCGAAGTGCTGGAAGCGGCCGCCCATAGTCTGGAGATACGTAAATCGTCCAGCCAGTCGATTGCACGCATGCACGAGGAGGGCGGCGCACTGGCGCCGATCCAGCTCGAACAGCGGCGGATGATTCATCGCGAAGAGTCGGTGCGTCAGCAATCCGATGCGTTCCGTGAAATCCGCACGCGCTTGCTCGCCATGGGCGGCCACCAGAATTTCGTGACGCTGGTGGTGGCAGTCAGCCCGCACTCGGGAAGCAGTTTCGTGGCGCGTAATCTGGCCGCGGCCTTCGCGTTTGATGAAGCCAAGACCAGCCTGCTGGTCGACTGCAACGTGCGCTACCCGAACCAGCACAAGGTAATGGGCGTGGAGCCCGCGCACGGTGGCCTGAGCGATCTGATGGACCACCCGGCGATCGGCATCGAGTCGATCATCTATCACACCGGCGTGCCGCACCTGCGCTTGATCCCGGCAGGCAAGCCGCGCGAAAGCAGCAGCGAATACTTCACGTCGCATCGCATGCGCGCAGTGATCGACTCGCTGCGCTCGCGTTACGCCGATCGTTATCTCTTCCTCGATGGCCCGGCCATCAAGGGAGCTCCCGACGCGCGCATCCTCGCCGACCTCGCCGACTTCGTGGTGGTGGTGGCTGGCTATGGACGCGACACGCCGGGGGCGATCAGTCAGGCACTGAGTCATTTCGAACCAAGCAAGCTCGCAGGAGTGGTGTTTAACCAGGCGCCCTAGATGGATAGGGAGGAGGAGATGCCGTCCCGGGAAGGAACGGCATCCCGAGGGGGAAGGGTCAGAGGAATGGATATGCCGGCATACAACAGGCTTGCCCGCGCCACCATGCTCGCGCTGGTCGTGGTGCCCGGCTGTTCGTGGGCTGGGGACTTCGCCTATTCGCTGTTCACCAGTGTGGAGCACAGCGACAATATCGCCCTGTCCACCAATAACCCGGTGAGCAGCAATGTCTTCACCCCGGGCATCAACTTCGCCTATCGACAGATCGGCTCGACCATTCAGGCGAATGTGATCGGCACGGCGGAATACCTCGATTACAGCAGCAGCCAGTTCGATAGCCAGGCGCTGGGTACGCTCAGCGCGCAGGTGAACTGGTCGGCGATTCCGCAACGGCTGGATTTCACCGTAGAAGACGACGCCGGCGTGCAACCGGTGGACACGCTCGCTAGCAACGCGCCCAATAACCGACAGCAGACCAACGTGCTGTCGCTGGGCCCGGTGTTGCACTTCGACTTCAACGCCGCCACGCGTGGACAGGTGGAGCTGAAGTACGTCAACAGTTACGCCTCCAAGGTGGACGACTTCGATTCCTCGCGTGGGCTGGGTGCATTCCGCGTGATTCGCGACGTGAGCCCGACCACGCAGGTGTCGCTGAACCTCGAATCGCAACGCGTCGACCTGAAGACCGCGACCGCTGGCCCCAACTACACGCGTGACGAGATCTACGGCCACTACGTGCACACGCTGAAGTATTTCGACGTGGATGCCCTGGTGGGTTGGAACTATGTCGACTTCAACAGCGCACCAAGCGCATCCAAGCCAATGACCCGCTTCACGGTGGGCTGGCGCCCGAGCACGCAGAACAGTTTCACCCTGACCGGCATCTACGAGTTCTCGGACGCCGCCCAGGACATGTTGCTGCAGCCGGGCCAGACGATCGTGGATGCCATGACCAATGTGTCCAGCAACCCGCTGGACCTGATCAACGATCCGAACCGCGGCCTCAATACCGGCACCGTGGTCATCGATTCGACGGTGTACCTGGACAAGAGCCTGCAGGGCACTTACAGCTACCGTGGCGACCGCCTGTCGATCACCGTGGCCCCGGTGTACCGCAAACTCGAGTACCTCAACACGCCGACCTTCAACCAGAAGGAAAAGAGCGTCGACATTGCTGTTGACTATAAGTTGCGGCCCAACCTGACGCTGACGGGCTTTGGCGACTACCAGCACATCGACTACACGGCGCTTACCCGCACGGACAAGACCACCCGCTTCGGCGTGGCGCTCAGCGACGAGTTTACGCAGCACTGGAGCTGGCGGGTGAGCTATACCCGGCAATTGCGCGCCAGCACCGCTGCCCTGCAGAGCTACCACGAGAACGAGATCATGGTGGGCGTGGTGTATCGCCGATGAAAGCGCGTATCGAAGCCGAACTGCCGTTTTACTTCGGGCCGGGGCGCGAGCTGTTCGGCTTCTATCATCCTGCTGCGCCGGTCACGGGCACCGCCGTGTTGCTGTGTCCGCCGTTTGGCGTGGAACAGATTCGTTGTCACCGCTTGTATCGACAACTGGCCCATGGGCTGGCGGAGAGCGGCTTGCCCGTGCTCCGCTTCGACTATTTCGGCACGGGCGATTCGGCGGGTGATAGCCGTGAGTTCGAATGGACGCGCTGCCTGGCCGATGTTGTTACCGCGGCTGCCGAGTTGCGCACGCGCCACGGCGGTGGCCGGGTATTGGCCTTCGGTGCGCGGCTGGGCGCCAACGCAGCGCTGGCCACCGCGCAGGCGGCGCGGCTGGCTGGCGTGGTGACATGGGATGCCATTACCGATGGTGCGGCGCTCGTGCGCCAGTACGATCGCATGCAGGAGGCGCTCAAGGTCGATCTGAACCGCTTCGAATATGCGCGCCCCGAACTGGATGTCGGCAGCCAATGGCCTGGCTTTGAACGGGGCGATGGCCTGCGCGACCAATTGCAGGCGTTGCGTTTGCTCGATCCGGGCATGGCGTCGGTGTGGCTCTCGTCGGCGGTGATCGACGAGGCCTCGCAACCGGACGAACGCTACGCCAGAAAGCGAGTCAGCGTAGACGTTGCGCCGCGCTGGGACGAGGTCGATTGCCTGGAGCTGGCGATCCTCTCGCATCCCTTGCTCGATGCGGTGAAGCGGCACCTGAAGGAGATGGCGTGATGCACGAGCAGGCCTTCCGTTTCGGCGTCGCTCGGCATCTGGTCGGGGTGGTGGGGCTTCCTGCCGTAATCGATCATGGCGTCGGCGTGATCTTCCTCAACGCCGGGATGGTGTATCGCGTGGGCCCGTTCCGGCTGCACGTCGACCTGTCGCGGCGGCTCAATGCGCTGGGGTATCCGACGCTGCGCTTCGACATGTCCACCATCGGCGACAGTGGCGCCAGTGGGCAGCGGCTGTCGCGCCCCGAGCAGGTAGTGGCCGATGTGCGTGATGCGATGGAGGTGCTCAAGCAGCAGTCCGGCTGCACGCGCTTTGTTCTATTCGGCCTTTGTTCGGGCGCGCAGAACGCACACTCGGCGGCACATGCTGATCCGCGCGTGGCGGGTGCCTTCTTTCTTGATGGCTACGGGCACCGTACTTTCGGCCAGCGCGTGCGCCACTACCTGCCGCGCCTGCTGAGTCTCTCAACGTGGCGCAATCGGTTGCTGCGTCGGCATGTGGAGGCATCGCCGCGCCCGGCCGAGCCAGCTTTCGTGGTTGAGCCGCTGCCACCCAAGCTGGTACGCGCTCAGCTCACCGACATGCTTCAGCGCGGACTCAAGCTCGACTTCGTCTACAGCGGCGGGGTGACGCGGTATTTCAACCACATCCGCCAGTTCCGCGAGTGCTTTGGCCGGCTGGCCGACCATCCCGGCGTTGATGTCAGCTTCTTCAAGGAAACGGACCACACCTACGTTCTCAGCGGCGACCGCCAGCGACTGATCGATCACGTCGTGCAATGGATGGGGCGCCACTTTCCCATCACGCGAGCAGGAACGTGAGCATGCACAAGACACTTGTCACCGGGGGAGCCGGCTACATCGGGAGCCACGTCGTCCAGCAATTGGCAGCGCGCGGCGAGCATGTGGTGGTCATCGACAACCTGAGCACGGGGTTCCAAGAAGCCGTTGGTGCTGCCGAGTTGGTCGTAGGCAACGTTGGCGATACAGAACTCGTCGAGTCGGTGATCAAGGCACATCGCATCGACGCGGTGCTACATTTCGCGGCACACACGGTGGTGCCAGAGTCCGTGAGCAACCCGCTCAAGTATTACGGCAACAACACCTGCAACACGCGCAATCTGTTGGCGGCGTGTGCGGCGTCCGGCGTAGATAAATTCATCTTCTCATCAACGGCGGCGGTCTACGGGTTAACCGACGAGGGTGTGGCGGACGAAGACACGCCGACACATCCGGCCAACCCCTACGGCATGTCCAAACTCATGTCAGAGATGATGTTGTGCGATTACTGCGCAACCGGCCAGATGCGCCACGTCATCCTGCGCTACTTTAATGTCGCTGGTTGCGACCCCAAGGGGCGCATCGGCCATTCCGCGCCGTCCGCCACGCTGCTGATCAAGGCCGCCTGCGAACATGCCGTGGGCAAGCGTGAGTTCATGGCCATCTACGGCACCGACTACAACACCCCAGACGGCACCGGTATACGCGACTACATTCATGTAGAAGATCTAGCTTCCGCCCACTTGCGTGCGCTGGATCATCTACGCGCCGGCGGCGCGTCGCTCAAGCTCAACTGCGGCTACGGCCACGGCTATAGCGTGCGCGAGGTGCTCGATGCGGTGGCGCGCGTTGGCGGGCATCCGCTGAATATCGTCGAGTTTCCTCGGAGGGACGGTGATCTCGCCATGCTCATCGCCTGCAGCGACCGGCTGAAGCAGGTGCTTGACTGGCATCCGCAGTACGACGACCTGGATTTCATCGTGCGCACGGCGTTGACGTGGGAGCGCAAGATGGTGAGTCAGCACGCCCCACTGTCGTCGGTGGCGTGATGATGCCGGTCGTACCCGTGGTCGGGTGGCCCCTTCGCAAAGCGGGCCGGTTAGTCGTGACGTTGGTGCTGGGGTTGGTGTTTGCGTGCTCGCCGCTCGCGACGTGGTCGGCGTCGCATTCGCATCACACATCGGCGGATTCGCCGGCCAAGAGTCAGGAACCTGCCGGGCCGCAGGCACCCCAGGACAGCACGGCCGAGCAGCGCATCGTTGTCCATAAAAACGTCGGCGATGCCACGGATGTGCGTGTGTCGGTGGGCATTCCGTTTCCGCCATCCGTGCTCCGCGATGTCCAGCAGATACGCATTCTCGACGCGTCGGGCAACGAGATTCCCTCGCATGTCACGGCCACTCTTCTGTGGTACGCCCGCGATCGCAGCATCCGTGCGGTGCGCGCCCAGTTCCAGGCGCAACTGGTGAAAGGCGAGGGTACCTATTACTTCGCGATGGGCAAGCCGCGGACCAAGGACATACCCGGTTGGCCTTACGTGCAGGAGCTGGTGCCGGATGCCAACGGCGTGCGCGTGGCCGCCGCCCTGGCGACGCTGGAGCCGGCATGGCTTTGCGCATCGCTGATCGCCGGGCCACAGGTACCGGCGCCCAAGGGCGAGGCCTACGCCAACTATGTATCCACGCAATTTGAGTGGGCACGCAAGCTGCCTGCCGACGATCACACCGCGTGGCTGTTCGATCGGCCGAGCACCTTGTTCAAGGCCTATATCCGCACGGGGCGGCTCGACTACCTGCAAGCCGCGGACGAGAGCTATCACTTCTACATGAAGTACATCAAACGGGACGGCATGCCGTTCAGTCCGTTCTGCGGCGGTGGCTGGACGTACGGCAAAGAGCCGTGCGACGTGAAGTACGTGTACGTAGAGCCCATCTTGCTTGCACTGGCCCTGACCGGTGACGACAGCGAGCACGATGCGGAACTGGTCGACAAGATGGTCATCCTGTGGCGGCACAACGGCTGGAGCGGCGAAGCCGGGCCGTACACCGAGCCGGGGGAGCGCTTTACCGAGCGTCTTGCGGGCCTTGGCCTGCTGGCCACCATCAATGCCTATGAACTGACCGGTACGACGCATTATCTGGAGCTGGCGCGCGAACGCGTGAACTGGCTATACGACCATCAGCGCAACAACCCGGACAAGCTCGGTGACGACGGCTCGTGGCGCAACAGTTGGAACCTGCACGAGGACGACTCCTGGAACCCGGATCGCGACGTGCGCGGTACCTCGCCGTGGATGAGCGAGAACATCATTGACGGCCTATGGCATACCTGGCTCGTGACCGGCGACAAGCGCATCCCTGAAATGATCACCGCATTCGGCCGTTACATGGAGCGCTACGGCTGGATCGACGTAAGCACGATCGTGCAGGGGCACGACTGGCGCAACCCATGCTCCGGTTCCAACGGGCAGATCGCCTGGTACTGGGCGTCCTCGCAGGCCAACCACAAGAAGTTGGCCGACATCGAGGACTCGGACGGTTGGTACAGCGATGCGCACAACGTCGAACTGGTGATGCCGATGGCGGCCGCCTACTACTTCGAGCGTGACCCTGCGCAGAGCGCCGCCTACAAGAAGCGCATCGATGCGGTGTCCACGTCCTACAACACCGAGTGCGCGCAGATCGGCGAGACGTTGCGCCGCTTCAACTGGAACAACCGTGGCGCAGGCGTGGCGATGTGGTTCCTGCAGCAGCCGCCCGGCAGCGGCGCAACGGCGCCCGTCGCGACACATACGGCGCCTTAGGGCACCTTCAGGGAGCAGGCATGAACAGGGGCAGGTGCAGATGAATCGTCGGATGGCAGCACTCCGCAGCGTGGCGCTGGTATCGGCGTCCACGTATGTGGAGTACGCGCTGGGTTTGTTCATCAGCGTGTGGATCGCCCGCGCGCTGGGCCCGGCGGATTTCGGCCGTTACGCCTTCACCGTGTGGCTGTGCGGCTGGCTGATGACGTTTAGCAATCACGCGCTGACCACCTCGTCGACCAAGTTCATTGCCGAAGCGTACGGCGCGGACACTCCCAGTGTGGCCTCGCATATCTCCTACCGACTCGCACGTAACCAGGCATGGAGTTGTGCCGCGGTGATTGGCCTGTTTTTCGTGGGCGTGGGCATCATTCGTCCGCAGGAGTGGACAGGCTCCATCCTGCCGATCGCGGTGCTGGTGGCCATCGGTGTCGTGGCAAAGGCCAATTACAGCCTGTGGGTGGCCATTTCGAAAGGGCAGGAGCGATTCGAGCCGGTGTCGATCGCCACCGTGATATCCGGCGTGATCATGCTGACGCTCGTCGTTTTGGCCACGGTGTTCCATGCGGGCCTGCTGGCTTTCGTGGGTATCTTCACCATCTCATGCCTTACGTTGAACGTGATCAACCGCATTGCCTATCGGCGCTACTGCCTGCCATTCGGTCCGGGCGATGTGCCTGCGGATCTGTCGAAGCGACTGACCCGGCACCTGCGGCTTACCGCCGTGCTGATCCTGCTGCTTGCACTCAAGAGCAACACGGTCGAAGTATTCCTGCTCACCACCTATGCCAATTCCACAGCGGTAGGCTTCTTCGCCATCGCCGGTACGTTGACGCGCGGCGCCGTGGAGTTGTTCTCCGTGGGCCTGACGACAACATTGCTGCCATACATGGCGCGTGCCTTCGGGCAGAACGGCCAGGGCCAGGCGACACGCGTGCTGGCTGAGGCCACCCGATTCTATTGGGCCACCGGCTTGATGATTGCAGGGCTTGGCTTTGTTACCACGCCAGGGCTGGTGACGCTGATGTATGGCAACAAGTACGTAGACGCCATTCCCGCCATCGAGGTGACCTTGGTACTCGCCGGCCTGCTGCTGATCACCAACAGCATCGCCGCGTTCCAGGTGGTGACTGATCGTCAGTGGGATCGCTTGCGCATCTCCGGCTCCGCGTTGGTCATCAACGTCGTGCTCGGCTTCAGCCTGATTCCGCACTTTGGCCTGCTTGGCGCGGTGCTCTGCTACGCCGGCACGCGATTGGCAGAACTGGTGATCTGCACGTTCTACATCCGCCGTGTGGCGAGCGCCGGCTTGCCAATGGCGGTGATGGCGAGGCTGTTCGCCGTGGGATTGGTGGCGACTGGTGCGGGATGGCTCGTGGCGAATGTGACGCCGGGGCATTTTGCGTTTCTGGCGGGGGCTGTCGTGTTTTCCGCGGTGTTCTTGCCGGCAAGTTTCCTGGTGCGGTATTGGAGTGATGCGGACTATCGGTTGATGGGGATGATTACGGATAAGTTGGGGCCGGTGGGTAGGGTGGCGAAGCGGGTGATTGGGGTGTTGCAGGGGCCGGTGGAGAGGGTGGCGCCTTAGGTTCGGGTTTTGCTCCCTCTCCCTTTTGGGGAGAGGGTTGGGGTGAGGGGCGGGTGCTCGCGTCGGCGTTTCATCTTTGCCATCGCCCAGGCGTTATCGCTTGGTTGTCGCGCTGCAGCGACCTGGCCGCTTGCGCAGCGGGCGTTTCGACCTTCTGCCGAAGGCCGAGTTACTTTTCTTTGCTTGCCCAAAGAAAAGTAACCCAAAGAAAGGGCACCCCGGATGAGTCGCCTTGCGGGCTTCGCCCTCCAGGTACGCGGTCGGGTTCCGGGCTTTTCGACGGGGCTCCTGCCCCGGCGAAAAGTGGCTGGCATCCATGCCAGCCACCCCTGCGGGGCCTTTTCTCCACCCGCCCGCCGCCTCATACGGGGCCCGGAAGATCAAAAGCGCAAAACGGACGGCTCGTGCAGCGTTGCTGCACATCGCATCGCAGCAGGTCGCGGTGCTCGTGCTCTAGGGCACAAAGCCAAGGCAGAAAAGAAAGACGATGTCGTCCCGTGGCGAACTCTCCACCCTGGTCGGAAAGCGTAGCGTCCTCTTTGCCCTAGCCTCAGCGATCGGGAAGCGTATCGAAGCCTGCTTTAAGTCCTCTCCGCCATGGCGCGTTGCGAAGCGCTCCGAACTACTCGCTGTGTCCCACGGGACTAGCTTCGCGTCGTATAGGCGAAGGTTGCCAAGCGACAACGTTCCTCATCCGTTCGAGCCTATCCCCACGTAACGGCGGCGTCCGTCTTCTTTGGCTTTGTGCTCTAGAGCGCGGGTAACGCGACCTGCCGCGATGCGATGTGCAGCATCGCTGCACGAGCCGTCCGCTTTCGCTTGTGATCTTCGGGCCCCCTGTGCGGCGGTGAGGGGTGGACGAGAAGGCCCGCAGGGGGATCGGCATGGATGCCGATCCCTTTTCGCCAGGGCAGGATGCCCTGTCGAAAAGCCCGGCCGCCCCTCACGAACTGGCCGGCTTCACCGGCCAGCGCCAAGTCGGGGTGCCGTTTC